>JARRJS010000023.1:0-28407 GCA_037388885.1 Gemmatimonadota bacterium | reverse complement strand
GGGACGACGGAGTGGAGTTCCAGAGCCACATCGACGGGTCCCGGCACCTGTTCACGCCGGAGCGGGTGGTGGACATCCAGCGGGCGCTGGGCGCGGATGTGATCATGGCGTTCGACGAGTGTCCGCCGGGTCAGGCGGATCGGGGCGTGGCGGAAGCAGCGCACGAGCGGACGCTGCGCTGGCTGGAGCGCGGTCGTCGTCGTTTCGATGAGACGGCGGACAGCGGCCCACTCCAGGCCCTGATGCCCATCGTTCAGGGCGGCACGTTCATGGACCTGCGCCGGCAGGCGGCCCGGCGCATCCAGGAGCTCGGCCCGTGGCACGGCGTCGCCATCGGCGGTCTGTCGGTGGGCGAGCCGAAGGCGGTGATGCACGAGGTGCTGGAGACGCTGAACGATGAGCTGCCGGCCGACGGGCCCCGGTACCTCATGGGTGTGGGGTACCCGGAAGACATGCTGGAAGCGGTCCGGCGGGGCGTGGACCTGTTCGACTGCGTGGCGCCGACGCGCAACGGCCGCAACGGCACGGCGTGGATCGCGGCCGAAGGCCAGGTCAACGTGAAGGTGGCCCGCTTCAAGGGCGATGATCGCCCGCTGGACCCGGAGTGCGACTGCTACACCTGCCGCCGCTACAGCCGTGCGTACGTGCGGCATCTGTTCGTGGCGGGCGAAGTGTTGGGGTTGCGACTGTTGTCGCTGCACAACATCCGCTTTCTGGTGCGACTGATGGAACAGGCCCGGACCGCAATCGCGGCCGGGGAGTACGACGACTGGAGCGAGAACTGGCTCGCGCGTTATCGTGGCGCGGGCGACAACCACGAGAGAGAGGAACCGTGAGCTTGTTCACATTGGCGTTGGTGGCGCCGCAGGGTGGTGGCAGCAGCGTGATGCCGATGCTGCTGATGTGGGGCCTGATCATCCTGATCTTCTATTTCATCCTGATCCGTCCGCAGCGGCAGGCGCAGAAGCGGCACCAGGAGATGCTTGAGGGGTTGAACAAGGGCGACCAGGTGCTGACGGACGGCGGCATCATCGGTGAGATCATCCATATCAAGGATGGCCGGCTGACGATCCGCACGGGCGAGAACACGCGGATCGTGGTGGCGCGCTCGAAGATTGCGCGCAAGCTCACGGCGGAAGGCGACGAGGCCGAGAGCGAATGATGGTCGGACACGAACGAGGGTGAGGCATGGCCGTACGAGAGATCCGGATATTCGGCGACCCCGTATTGCGCGACAAGGCGGAAACCGTGGGGGCTGTGGACGACGAGGTGCGCGAGCTGGTCCGCGACATGTTCGACACCATGTACGCATCGGACGGCGTGGGCCTGGCGGCGCCGCAGGTCGGCGTGCTACACCGGGTGATCGTGGTGGACCCCCGTGACCCGGAGGTGGAACCGGTGGCGCTGGTGAACCCGGAAGTGGTCACGGCCTCGGACGAGACGGAAAAGGGCGAGGAGGGCTGCCTGAGCATTCCGGGGCTGCGGGACGTGGTGGAGCGTCCTGCCACGGCGGTGATCCGCGGCCTGGACGTGGACGGCAACGAGGTCGTGATCGAGGCCGATCAGTTGTTGGCCCGGGCGCTGCTCCACGAGATCGACCATCTGGACGGGGTCCTGTTCCTGGACCGTGTCAGCCCCTTGAAGCGCAAGATGCTGTTGAAGAAGTGGCAGAAGCTGCGTGCCGAGGAGCCGGCGGCGCGAGGCGCGTGATGAAGAAGCGTACGTTTGCGGTGGCCCGGCGGGAGCGTGCGGGCGCGGCGTTGGACACGGGTCGCGGTCCGAAGGTGCCGCGGGGCCGTAAATCGTCGGACAAGCCTGCCCCGGCGGCGCGTCGGCGCGGGCGAAAGAAGCGGAAGCAGGGGAAGCGGTAACAAACGTCGGACGCGTCCCGATGGCGGCCATGACGCGTCGGGCCCGCGGCCGGATTCACGACCGGAGCGGGGCATGCGGATAGTCTTCTGGGGTACGCCGACCTTTGCAGTGCCGTCGCTGCGGGCACTGCTGGGCGAGGGCCACGACGTGGTGGGTGTGGTCACCCAGCCGGACCGCCCGGCGGGCCGCGGCCGCAAGCTGCGCGCATCGCCGGTGAAGGTGGAGGCGGTGGAACAGGGCATCCCGGTGCTCCAGCCGGAGCGGGCGCGCGGGGAGCCGTTCATGGCCGACCTCAGCGCGCTGCAGCCGGAGCTGTCCGTGGTGGTGGCGTACGGGCAGATCCTGCGGCCGGAGGTGCTGGAGGTGCCGGCGCTGGGGTCCGTCAACGTACACGCGTCGCTGCTGCCGGAGCTGCGTGGGGCCGCGCCGGTGAACTGGTCCATCATCCGCGGCTACGACACCACCGGCATCACGGTGATGCGCATGATCGAGGCCATGGATGCCGGGCCGATCCTGTTCCAGGTGCCGGAGCCCATCGGCGAGTGGGAGACGGCGACGGACCTGGCGGCCCGGTTGAGCGAGGTCGCCGCGGCCACGCTGGTCGAGGCGCTGGCGCTCATGGAGGTCGGCGCCCTGGACGAGGAGCCCCAGGACGACGACGCGGCCACGTACGCGCCGCGCCTCCACCGGGACCTCGCCCACATCGACTGGCAGCGCACCGCCAACGAGGTGAGCTGCTGGGTGCGGGGTCTGGACGAGGTGCCCGGGGGCTGGACCTTGCTGGACGGCCAGGACCTGAAGGTCTACCGCCCGTTGGCCGCCCCCGACCACTCGCATCACGCCGAGCCGGGTACGGTGCTCGAGTGCCGCGCCGATCGGCCGGACGAGGGCATGCTGGTCGCCTGTGGCGCCGGCGCCGTGTGGGTGCGTGAAGTGAAGCCGGCCGGCCGGCGCCGCATGCGCACGGCCGACTGGCTGCTGGGTCGCGGTGCGCGCCCCGGCGATCGCCTGAAATGAGCGGACGGGCGGACCTTCCCAGGCTGCACGTGATCACGTCCGACGACGTGTTGCGTGCGCCGGGCTTCCTGGACCGGGCGCGCGCGTTGGTGGGAGTCCACGGGCCCGCGATGGCGCTCCACGTCCGCGGCCACGGCCTGGGCGGCAGGGAGCTGCTGGCCATCGTACGCGGGTTGGCGGGCGCCTCCACGCTGCTGGTGAACGACCGGCTGGACGTTGCGCTGGCGACCGACGCGGGCGCCCAGATCGGATGTAGGTCGCTGCCGGTGGCGGCGGCCCGACGACTGTTGCCGGACCGCTGGCTCGGGTACTCGGCACACGCCGCGCAGGAGGCGGAGGATGCTGTGCGCGCCGGCGCCGACTTCGTCGTGCTCGGCACGATCTTCGCCACGCCGTCGCATCCGGGCTGGAACGGCTCGGGCACGGGTCTGGTGCGGGAAACGGCCCGGGTAGCGCCCGTGATCGCCATTGGCGGCATCACGCCGGAACGCGTGGAGCCCTGCCTCGCGGCAGGTGCCCGGGGAGTGGCGGTGCTGGGCGGGGTCTGGAGGACCGATGACCCGGTGGCGGCGGTGACATCGTATCTGGACGCCCTGGACAGGGCGGTCGGGCCCGGCGGCCGGCGATCGGCATGCATCGACGGCGAGGCGGCCGTGTCCGGTGACCGGCCGCGCCGTGGGGAGGGACCATGAACACGGAACAGATCCACATCACGGTGAACGGCGAGTCACGCGCCGTGGCGCCCGGGTGTTCCGTGGCGGATCTGCTGCGCGACCTCGACCTGCGGCCGGAGCTGGTGGTGGTAGAGCGCAACCGCGAGATCCTGGAGCGCAGCCGCTACGATGACACGCCCGTGGCGGACGGGGACGCGCTGGAGCTGGTCCACTTCGTCGGCGGAGGCTGAGGCATGATCGACGATCGATGATCGACCGTTGATCGGCAACGAAGACGAAGACGAATCACGAAGACGAAGACGGGAGTCGATATGAGCACGACGCTGGAAGCGGGTCTCAGGGACGAGCCGCTGGTGATTGCGGGCCGAGAGTTCCGGTCTCGGCTGATCGTGGGGACGGGCAAGTACCGCACGAACGAGGACATGGTGGCGGCCATCGAGGCGTCGGGCGCCGAGGTGGTGACGGTGGCCGTGCGGCGTGTGGACCTCGATCGCACGAAGGAAGAGGGCATCCTGTACCACCTGGACCCGGCGAAAATCACGCTGCTGCCCAACACGGCGGGCTGTTTCAACGTGGAAGATGCGGTGCGCTACGCAAAGCTGGGACGTGCAGCCGGGTTGAGCGACTGGGTCAAGCTGGAGATCATCGGCGACGAACGCACATTGCTGCCGGACGTGCAGGCGACGGTGGAGGCGGCGAAGATCCTGGTGTCGGAAGGTTTCCAGGTGCTGGCGTACACCAATGAGGACGTGGTGACGGCGTTGCGGCTGGAGGACGCCGGCTGCGCAGCCGTGATGCCGTTGGCCAGCCCCATCGGTAGCGGGTTGGGCCTGGTGAACCCGTACTACATCCGGGAGATCAAGTCTCGTCTGTCGGTTCCGGTGATCGTGGACGCGGGCGTGGGTACGGCCTCGGACGCGTGCATCACGATGGAGCAGGGTGTGGATGGCGTGCTGATGAACACGGCCATCGCGGTGGCGCAGGATCCGGCGCGCATGGGTCGCGCCATGCGGTTGGCCATGGAGTCGGGCCGCCTGGCGTACCTGGCCGGTCGCATGCCGAAGCGGGAGGTGGCGGTTCCGTCGTCGCCGACGACTGGCCTGCTGGATTGACCGCGACGCCCGCCCGGGCCGCGGCGTTGCGCGTGCTGCGCGGCGTCCGTCGAGGCGGCCTCGCGGACCGGGCGCTGGGGCAGGCCATGGCCAGCCTGGAGCCGCGAGACCGGGCGTGGCTGCAGGAGCTGGTCTATGGCACCTTGCGATTGCGCGGTCGCCTGGATCACATCCTGGCGGAACACGTACGCCGCCCGCTGGAGGACCTGGAGCCGGACGTGCTGGACATCCTCCGGCTGGGGGCCTACCAGCTCCTGGAGATGGGGAGCGTGCCGCCGTACGCGGCGGTGTCCCAGTCGGTGGAGCTGGCGAAGGAGGTCGGCCGCGGGCCGGCGCGGCTCGTGAACGCTGTGCTGATGGGGCTGTCGCGTCGTCGCGAGCCGGTCGCCTATCCGCCGCTGGAGACGGATCCGGCCGGGCACCTGGCGGCGTGGGGCTCGCATCCGCGCTGGCTGGTGGAGCGCTGGATCGAACGGTTCGGCGTGGAGGCGACGCGGTCGCTGCTGGAGTGGAACAACGACCGGCCGGAGATCTTCCTCCGACTGGTGGGTTGGGATGCGGCTGATGCCGTGGCGGCGCTGGCGTCCGCCGACGTGGAGGCCACTCCGGGCCCCGCCGACACGGTGCGGCTGGGCGCCGGCTCGGACGTCGCCGGGGCACTGGCGGTGGTGCCGGCGGTGGTGCAGGATCCCGGGGCTGCGCGCGTCGCCGCTTTCGCCGCTTCGGTAGCGCGTGGTTTCGTTGTGGACCTGTGTGCCGCGCCTGGCGGCAAGGCGCTGGCCCTGGCGCAGGCGCCGGCTGTCCGCTACCTCCTCGCGGCGGACCGGTCCGAACGTCGCTTGCGCCGGGCGTGGGACAACGCGGAGCGGATATCGCGCCAGCTGGGCCGCCCGCTTTCGCTGGGGTTGGCGGTGGCGGATGTCCGCGATGCGACGGTCGCCGACGTCGACCTGGCGCTGTTGGACGTGCCGTGCACGGGCACGGGCACGTTCCGGCGGCATCCGGATGCGCGCTGGCGCGTCGGGCCGGAGGACCTGGCGGCGCTGGTGGCGCTGCAACGGGACATGCTGGACGCTGCGGCCGAGGTGGTCCGGCCGGGTGGCGTGCTGGTCTATGCGACCTGCTCGCTGGAGCCCGAGGAAAATGACGAACAGGTGGACGCGTTCCTGGCGCGCAATCCGGCGTTCGAGCCGGCGCCCGGGTGCGTCGACGGGGATGGCATGAACGAGACAGACAGGTTGGTGGTGCTGCCACAACGAGATGCAACGGACGGCGCCTTCGCCGCCTGCATGCGGCGGGTGCACTGATGCTCGGGGACTCACTACGCCGGCGTCAGGGCGCCCCCAAGCGCAAGCGCCTGCGGCTGCCGCGCCTGCGGTTGCCGCGTCGCGGCGGCGGTTCCGGCGGTGGCCCGCTGGGCTGGGGTTGGGGGCGTTGGGTGCTTACGGCGATCGTGCTCATGGGGGTTTGCTTCGGCGTGGGCTACTTTCTGGCGTTGTACGTGTTCTTTCCCGTGCCCGCGGAAGCGGCCGCCGGCGTGCCGGCGCCTGACATCGTGGGGCATACGCTGGAGGAAGCCGGCAATGCAGTCGGCAAGGTGGGCTTGACCGTGGGTCCCTTGGACACCCTGAACAGCGATCAGCCCGCCGGGACGGTCCTTGCCCAGGCGCCACTGCCCGGCCAGCAGCTGCGGGCGGGTGCTGCGATGGCCCTGGCCATCAGCGCCGGACCTGCGGCGGTGCGTGTGCCGCCGTTGCGGGGCTTCGACCGGGCAGACGCCGTGGCGCTGCTGGACTCGCTGGGTCTTTCGGCGGCCTCCACCCAGGGCCTGTCACCGCTGCCCGTCGGCCAGGTGGTGCAGAGCACGCCGGCGGCGGGCACGTCCGTGGCCCGCGGTGACACGGTCCACCTGACGGTGAGCATAGGCGCGCCCGTGACGCAGTTGCCCACACCAGGACTCGATACGCTGCCACCGCCCGGTCCCGGAATGGTGGGTGTGGGCGGGAAGGGACGGGGCTCGTGAACGGGCGGTGGAAGGACTGGGCCATCACCGGCGGATTCGTGGGGCTGGTGGCCGTCCTGGTCGGCTTGGGCTGGATCAGCCGGGATCATTTCGAGACGTCGGAGCGCGGAGAGGCAGCGCCGCTGTTCGAGGCCACGACGCTGAACGGCGATTCGGTACGGTTGCAGGACTACGCAGGCAAGGTGATCCTGCTCAACGTGTGGGCCACGTGGTGTTCACCTTGTCGGCAGGAAATGCCGTCGCTGGAACGGCTGCACGAAGAGCTGGGCGGTCGGGGCCTGGCTGTGGTGGCGGTGAACGTGGACGAGCCGGCCGGGCCCGGGGGCACGCGAGCGGAAGTCGAGCAGTTCGCGAAGCGGTACGGCCTGCGGTTCCCGATCCTGTTGGATCCACGGGGCCATGTCGAGGACCTGTACGGCGTGGACGCGTTGCCCACCACGTTCATCATCGACCGGGATGGTCGGATCCGACAGAAAGTGGTGGGTGGCGCCCGCTGGGATCGTCCGCCCTATTCGGATCTCGTGCGGAAGCTGTTGGGGGATTAGCGTGCGCCGGCTCCTCGATGTGATCACGCACAACTGGGTGCTGAAGCTCGCCGCCCTCGTGGTGGCGTTGCTCCTGTGGTCGCTCGTGCGCGCGGACGAGCCGTTCCAGCGCACGGAATGGGCGCCGGTGGTGGTGGAAGTGGCCGATCCGGACTGGCAGCTGGCCGAGCCGCCACAACCGGACTCGGTGGAGGTGACGTTCTCCGGGCCGTTTCGCGACCTCTGGCGTGTGGGCGCAGCCCGGCCGCAGGTGGTCGTGCCGGTGGAGAACGTGAACGACACCACCGAGCTGAGGGTGCTGTCCGGCAACCTGGTGCGTCTCCAGGACGACCTGGGCCGCACCCGCGTGGAGGCGCTGCATCCCAACACCGTCACCCTCCACTACGAGCCGCTGGAGACGCGCGCCGTGCCGGTACGTGCCACGACGACGGGGCAGCTGCCGGCGGGCTTTGCGCTGGAGATGCCGTTGCGTGTCAGCCCCGCCGTCGTTCAGGTGCGGGGCCCTGCGGCGCGCGTGCGGCGCATCGATTCCCTCGACCTCGACCCCATCGATCTGTCCGATATCCGGGGCGTGACCACCGTTCCCGCCACGGTGGACACGACGCGCATTCGCGGACTGGTCGTGTCGCCGGTAGATGTCAGCGTGACGGTGCGAGCGGTGCCGGCGGACACCTTGGGCGGCAGTGGCCCCAACGACTCGCTGCCTCCCGGGCTGCGTGCGCGCCCGGGGCCGGGTTGATGCCATGAGCGCCGAGCCGATCGTTCTCGGCCTCGAGACTTCCTGCGATGAGACCTCCGCCGCCATCCTGCGAGGCGAGCGGGAGTTGCTGGGCCATATCATCCTCTCCCAGGACGAACACGAGGTCTACGGCGGCGTCGTGCCGGAGATCGCAGCACGCGCCCATCTTCGCGTCGTCGATGAGGTCGTGGACGGCGCCCTCCGCCAGGCGCATCTGGATCTCGACGATGTCGACCTCTTCGGCGTGACCGCCGGCCCCGGATTGATCGGCGCGCTGCTGGTCGGCGTTTCGTGGGCCAAGGCCGCGGCGTTCGCCCTCGGCCAGCCGCTCATTGGCGTCCATCACATGGAGGCCCACCTGTTCTCCGTCAGCCTCGAGGACCCGGAGGCCGAGCCACCGTTCATCGCCCTGCTGGTCTCCGGGGGGCACACGTTGCTGTTGTGGGTGCCGGAGTGGGGTCGCTACCAGCTGCTGGGCGCGACGCGGGACGACGCCGCGGGCGAAGCGTTCGACAAGGTGGCCAAGATCCTGGGCCTGGGATACCCGGGTGGACCGGAGATCGAGCGCGCTGCGACGGCTGGCGACCCGGCGGCCTACGACTTTCCGCGGCCCATGCTGGCCGGCACGCAGAAGCCGGGTGACGACGACTACTACGACTTCTCCTTCAGCGGTCTCAAGACGGCGGTTCGCACGCGCGTCCGCGAGCTGGATCGGTCGGGCGTTCTGGCGCGGGAGACAGCGAATGTCGCGGCATCCTTCCAAGCGGCGGTCGTGGATGTGCTGGTCGCCAAGACCATGCGTGCCGTCGAGGAAAAGGACTGCCGGCGCGTGCTCATCGGTGGCGGCGTCGCGGCAAGCCGGGCATTGCGCGCCACGTTGGCCGGCGCGCTGGACGGCAACGGATCTCTGCACCACCCTCGGCTGCGCCTGGCCACGGACAACGGCGCCATGATCGCCCGCGCCGCGCTGTTTCGGTACGGGCGCGGCGAACGGGCGGCGCTGAGCCTGACCGCCCGTGCAGACCTGCCGTTTCCAGGATTGGAGGACCGCTGATGCCGTCGGTCCCGCTGCGCTGCACCGTCGCTGCCCGTGACAGAAAGAGCACACGGCCGTGCTGACGCTGCTGCATGTCTCGGATCTGCATTTCGGGCCGCCGTACGTCCCGCGCGTGGGCGCCGCGCTGCTGGCGGCTTCCCGGCGACTGCAGGCGGACGTGATCGTGGCCAGCGGCGACTTCACGCAACGTGCGAAGCGCAGCCAGTACCAGCAGGCACGCGCATTTTTGGACCGACTGGCGGAAGTGCCCATCGTGGTGACGCCGGGCAACCACGATGTGCCGCTCTACCGGATCGCCGAGCGGATCTTCTCGCCGTACCGCTGGTATCGAGAGTACATCTCGACAGATCTCGATACCGTGTTGCGTCGGGAAGATGCGGTGATCGTTGCATTGAATTCGACCAGCCCGCTGCGGGCCATCACGAATGGCCGCATCAGCCGGGCACAGCTGGAATACTGCAGGCGCGCGTTCCGGAATGCACCGCCGCGCGCGGCCCGCATCGTCGTCGCCCACCACCACTTCGCTCCGGCGCCCGACTACGAGCGCGCGGCTGTCATGCCGCACGGCAAGCGGGCGCTGGACGCGTTCACCGCCCTCGACATCGACCTGATCCTGGGCGGACACCTGCACCGGGCGTACATCGGCAACTCCCTCGATGTCTACCCGGGCATGGACCGGGAGCGCGGTATCACCATCGTCGAATGCGGCACGACCACGTCCCGGCGCGGACGGGCGCGGGAGCGTGAGAAGAACTCGTTCAACGTGGTGCGGATCGGCGCCGACACGGTGCGCGTCACGCACCACATGTACTTCGACGAAGTGGACGAGTTCGCGCCCATCAGCCGCCACATCTTCCCCCGTGGCAGGAACTATTTCAGGCCGTCCGACAGGGCGGCAGACGCGGGATCCCCGGCGACCGCCGATGCGGCGGGCCCCGGCGCGGAACACGGGCCGGAGAGGGCGGACGCGCCGTGATGACCAGCGGTCGTTCGGGCCTGTACGCCGCCCTGCTGGCCCTCGCCACGACGGCCCCGCTCACGGCGCAGGCGCTCCAGGGCTCGCCGCCGGTGCAGGCGGTGAGGTTCGTGGGCAACCGGACGTTCGATGGTCCGACGCTCGCCGCGGCCATCGCCACCAACAGCGGTCAGTGCAAGGTGCTTGCGCTGCTGTGCATGATCGGCATCGGCAAGGAGCCCTACTACTTCGACGAGCCCACGCTCCGGGCCGATGTCATTCGCCTGCGGCTCTTCTACTACGAGCAGGGCTTCCGCGAGGCGAAGGTGACCGCCGACACCACGGCGACGGAGGACGGGGTACGCGTGGCCTTCCACATCGAGGAAGGCCGGCCGGTGCTCGTGTCGGATATCACCGTCGACGGGCTGGACGTGCCCGGCGCCACCGATATCACCAGGAACCTGCCGCTCCGGAAAGATGACCGGTTCGTCATCCAGCGGTACGATGCCGACCGCGACACGATCACCTCGCGCCTGAAAAACCGCGGCTACCCGCGCGCCGAGGTGCTGGCCGGCTATGACATCCGCAACGCCGAGCCCTACGCGGTGTCCGTGCGCTACAACGTCATGCCCGGCACACGCGCCCGCTTCGGACCCGTGGATGTGGTGGGCAACCAGTCCATCTCCGGCAACGTCGTGAGGCGGATGCTCTCCTTCCGGTCCGGCGACCTGTACGACCAGGCGGATATCCTGGCGAGTCAGCGCAACCTGTTCGAGCTGCAGGTGTTCCGGCACGTGGACATCCAGCCGGACCTGAGCGCGGCGCCCGACAGCGTGGTGCCGGTCACCGTCCAGGTCAATGAAGGCGCCATGCGCAACGTCCGCGTGGGCGCCGGAGTGAACCAGGCCGAGTGCGTCACCGGTGAAGGACGGTGGCAGAGCCAGAATTTCCTGGGCGGAGCCCGGCAGTTGCAGGTGCGCGGCCGGGTTAGCAACGTGCTGGCCAAACAGATGTACGGCTCCTTCCTCTGCCAGGAAGTGGGCAACGACGTGTTCCGGGATCGGGGCGGCCTGTTTACTGTGGACTTCGTGCAGCCGTTCTTCTTCGGTCCGGCCAACAACGTCGGTGCCGGCCTCATCGCCGAACGGCGCAGCGTCCCGAACATCTTCGTGCGACGAGCCATCGGCGGGTACGTCTCACTGACTCGTCGCCTGGGCCGCTCCGCGTTCATCTCCCTCGCCTACCGACCGGAGAGCACCAGGCTGGAAGGAGCGGTTCCGGTCGTCCTGTGCACGAGCTTCATCGGCTGCACGCCGAACGAGTTGGATGTGCTGACCAAGAGCAACTGGCTTTCGCCGGTGACCCTTTCCTACGTTACGGACCGCGGCAACGACGTCTTTTCGCCGACGCGAGGGCACGTGTTCCGTACTGACCTGGAGTACGCGTCGTCGTACACGGCTTCGAAATTCGCCTACGTGCGTTGGAACAATGACGCTTCCCTCTACCACTACCTCGGCGGGGCATCCGTGCTGGCGCTGCACCTGCGGGCCGGCCTGGCCTGGAGCCTGAAGAGCGGAGAGTCGGGCCTCAATCCGCAGAAGCGGTTCTTCGCCGGTGGGGCCAACAGCGTGCGCGGGTTTGGCCAGTACCAGCTCGGCCCCGAGGTGTTGACCGTCAAGAACGCGGCCCGGGACCTGCTGGTAGACACGCTGTCAAACGGCTGGCCCGGCTGTACGCCGTTTTCCATCAATAACGGCTCGTGCAATATTTCGGGGGCGCCGTCCAACCTGTTCCAGGCCCAGCCCAAAGGCGGTGGTGCGGTACTGGAAGGCAGCATCGAGCTGCGTCTCCCCTCCCCGATCTGGCGGGACAAGTTGCGCACCGCCTTGTTCGTGGATGCCGGCCAGGTCTGGCGCAGTCCGGGGGAGATCGAGCTGAAGGGCAACAAGGGCATCATCGCGACGCCGGGCTTCGGCTTCCGCTACGAGAGTCCCGTGGGCCCCATCCGGCTGGATATCGCTTACAATACCCAGGGCCCGCGAAACTTGGACGTGTGGACGCAGACGGTCTGTGAGATTCAGGAAGGAAGCACGTCCTGTCCGCCGTTGGGCAGCCAAAAGACCGGGTATCGGAACACCGGTTTGCTTCAACCGATGGGGCACAAGGTGGCATGGTCGCCCTTTTCCAGGCCGGCCGACACGCTGCCCGGGTTCCTCCAGCGGCTGCGCATTCACTTCTCCATCGGGCAGGCGTTCTGATGCGGATCGCCCCCCGCTTCGTCCGCTGGATCGTCATCCCCCTCACCACGGTGCTGGTGCTGGCCGCGGCGGCGGTCTACGTGCTCTCACGCACCCGGCCCGGCATCGAGCGGGCCGGTCAATACATCGTCGAGCAGGTCGGAAAGAGCTTCCACGGGCGGCTGCGCGTGGACAGCATCACCAGTTCCAGTCTGCTGGGCGGCGCCGTTCTCCACGACGTTTCCCTCACCATGCCCGACGGTGGCCCGTTCCTCTTGGCGGACAGCATCCGCCTGCGCTACAACCTGCTCCGGCTGCTGCGGGGGCAGATCGCGTTCGATCGCGTCGACATCTTTCAGCCCGACGTGACGCTCCAGCAGCTGCCCGGCGACACCATCTGGAACTACGACCGCCTGCTCGGCACCGGCCAGCCCTCCAACGCGAGCACGCCGTCGAACAGCGGCCGGCGCACCATTGTCCTGGAAGAGGCCCACATCCATGGCGGGAAGCTCATGATCCGCGAGCCGTTCCACCCCCAACCCGGGGAGGACACGACGAAGCTGATCCTGGAGACCGTGGCAGGCGGCCGGGTCCGGGTCATCCATTTCGGTGGCATTGACGCCGTGCTGCCGCAGGCGGTCATCGAATCGCCCAACGTGCAGGGGCTCCGCTTCCGGTTCGAGGGTCTCGCCGCGCGCGTCAACATATGGCGTCAGCCCATCCCTGTCCGGGATTTGCGCGGCACGGTGGAGATCAGGGATTCCATTATCGGTCTCGCCGTTCGCGAAGCGGCCTTGCCGGCCTCTCACGCCGCCGTTCGCGGCCGCATCATCGTCGGCCCGGGCGGCGAACGCTACGATCTCCAGTTCGTCAACGCGGACGCTTCCTTTGAGGATTTCCACTGGCTGTTCCCGCAGCTCCCCGCTCAGGGACGCGCACAGCTCGATCTGTCGATCCTCACGCAACCGGGCGGCCGGCTGTCCATTCTCGCCCAGAACGTCCGGCTGCGGTCGGGCGAGTCGCGGGTGTCCGGCACGTTCGGGCTCGTGACTGGCGACCCGCTCCGGTTCACCGACGTTCGGGTGCACGCCGCACCACTCGATCTCGCCCTCGTCGACCGCTTCCTGGGCGGGCAGCTGCCCGTGCAGGGGAGGGTGACCGGCGACCTCGCGCTGAACGGACCAGTGACGGACCTCGAGACGCACGGCGACCTGAGCCTGAACCGGCAGGGCAGCGCCGAACCCGGAGCAGTCGCAAGCTGGAGCGGCGCCGTGAGCCTGGCCGGGCCGCTGGCGGCCCGGGACCTGCGGGTCGAGGTCCAGCGGCTGGACCTGGGCCTCGTGGCGCGTGTGGCGCCGGGGCTGAAGCTGCCGGGTATCGTGAACGGCAACCTGCACGCGGACGGCCGCCTGGATCACGGACTGGCATTCGACGGCCGGCTGCAGCGGCGGACCGCCGGCGGCCGCACGAGCGTGCAGGCCCGAGGCACCGTCACGCAGGCGGACGGGCAGACGCGGGTGGACGCCCACTTCGACCTGCAGCCGGTGCAGCTGCCGGCCCTCGCTGCGCAGTTCCCCGTGTTCGGCAGCGTTCAGGGCCAGGCCGAGGGGGCGGTCGATGTTACGGGACCGTTGGACGACCTGAGCGTGGATGCGGATCTGCAGACGCAGGCGGGTAGGCTGGCCTTCAAAGGCCGGCTCGACCGGCGAGGGCCGGAGCCCCGGTACCAGGCCAGCGGCGACCTGACCGACCTGCGACCCCACCAGCTTGTTGCCGCGGCGCCCGAAGGCCGTGTCAGCGGCCATTTCCAACTCGTGGGCGTGGGCACGGCGCCCGAGACGGCCCGGGGTAGCGTGACGGTGGCGCTGGGCGGTGGCCGGGTTCGACAGCTCAACATTGACGGCGCGTCCGTGCGGCTGACCGTGGACAGCGGGCTGGTGCACGTGGACACCCTCTATGCCCGGGCGGCGTTCGGGACGCTGGAAGCCCGCGGCACCTTCGGCATCGCGAAAGGGGCGCGTGGCAACGCGGAAGTGGAGCTGGTGGCGGATTCGCTGGAAGCGTTGCGATCCTTCGTACAGGGGGACTCCGTTCTGGACCTGACGGCCCCGCCGCCTGTGGAGGGACGCCTGCGCTTGAACGCCACCCTGGACGGTACGCTGGATCGCTTCGATGCGCGGGGTGAGGTGCGCGTCGCCGGATTTCGCCTACACGACGTGTCCACGGACAGCGCGAGTGCCCACTTCGTCGCCCGGGATGTCCGTACCCCGGACGAGGTCTTCGATGTTCAACTGGATGCTCGAAGATTGCGCGGCTACGGCCGGGCATTCACCCGCGTCGTCGCATCGGCCACGTACCAGGGTCGCGCCGGCTCCGCCAGCATCGACTCCCATGCGCCGGGCGGCGCGACCCTTCGCCTCATGGGGCGCTACGCGGTCCAGGACAGCGCCGTTCGCGTCCAGCTGGACACACTGGCGTTCCAGGCCGGGACACAGCCCTGGCAGCTGGGGGGGCCGGCCCACATCCGGGTCGCCCGTGACGGCGTGCAGGTCGACAGCATGCGCGTGCTTCACGCCGGTGGCGGCAGCCTGCGTCTGGCCGGCTCCCTGCCGTGGCGCCCGGCCACGGCGGCAGACAGCGTGCGCCTGCCCGCCAGCTTCACGATGGAAGCGCACGCCCTGCCCATCGCTGAATTCATGCGCCTGGCACAGTCCGATACGGCGCTGGACGGACTCGTCGACGGGCAGATCGGCGTGCGCGGCACCGCGCGCGACCCCCGGGTGGACGGGCACATCTCGGTGAAGCAGCTCCGCTACCAGGCTTCTTCGCTGGACAGTCTGGCCACTCAGATCTCCTACGCCTCCCGTTCTCTGGAGAGCCACGTGCGGGCATGGAAGAACGGCGCCCGGATCCTCAGCGGCGACGGCACGGTGCCCGTCGACCTGGCCCTCGGCAGTGTCGCGGAACGACGTCTGGACCGGCCGCTCCAGGTGCGCATGCAGGCCACGCAGGTCCCCGCCGGACTCGTGCTGGCCTTCGTCGGCGGGTTCCGGACCGTCCAGGGGGACATCAATGGCCAGGTGCTGTTGACCGGTACGACCCGGCAGCCGGAGCTGGGTGGCGCGTTGACACTCCAGAACGGGGCTGCGACCTGGGACGCCCTGGGTGTGCGGTATCGGCGGTTGCAGGGCCGCATCCGGATGACCGGACCCGACGTGATCACCGTGGACAGCCGCTTCGACACCCGCAACGGGTTCGCCACCGTGCAGGGTACCCTCACGTTCAAGCCGGCGAGCAACCCACAGCTCGCCCTGGACCTGCACGCGACCAACTTCCAGGCATCGCGGCGTCGGGATTTTCAGGGCATGGCGTCCGGCGACCTTCATATCGGCGGACACTACCGGCGTCCCGAGGTGACCGGGACGCTGCAGGTCAGCCAGGGCACGCTCAACCTGGACGAGCTGTGGCGGCAGACGCAGATCGTGCAGCTGGAGAGCCCGTTCCTGTTCGAGGTGATCGACACATCCTTCGCGCCCGTGCAGCAGGTCGTGCCGACGACCACGAGCCCATTCCTCCAGAATTTGAAGGCCGACATGGAGCTCCGGATCGGCTCCGACATGTGGCTGCGAGGCCAGGGGTTGAATATGGCGGTGACGGGCGATGTGACGGTGAACATCGACCGCCAGGCCCAGTCCATCGCCATGACCGGTACCCTCCACACGGTGCGCGGCACGTACCAGTTCCAGCCGGGCGCGCAGCGCTACGTGCTGGCCGCGCAGCCGTTCGTCACCAAGCAGTTCAACATCCAGCAGGGCACCATCGAGTTCGTGGGCACGCCCGGCGTCGATCCCAATCTGGACGTCACGGCCACGCACGACGTGCAGACCCAGAGCGGTGGCGACTTCGGCCGATTGACCATCCAGGCGGACGTGACCGGCACGCTCCAGAACCCGAGGGTCCAGCTGACGAGCGACGCGCAGCCGGCGATCAGCGAGACGGACCTCATCAGCTATCTGTATTTCGGACAACCCAGCTTCGCCCTGGGCGAGTCGCAGAAAGGCATGCTGGATCAGTTCGCCTCCAGCTTCGCTTCGACGGCGCTGCAGAGCGTGTTCTCCAGCCTGGGGGTCTTCGATTACGTGGGCGTTTCCACGCCTTACACCGGGGCAACGCCGCAGACCGGCACCTCGTTTCTTCAGGGCACGGTCTTTGAAGCAGGACGTTATGTGGCGCCGGACCTCTTCATGGCCGGCTCGGTGCGCTACCCGGGCGCGAACACCGCGGGCACGAACTCGCTCAGGGACATGTTCGGGCTGCGCCTCGAATGGCAGTTCGCGCGTACCTGGGGGCTGGAGGCGTACTGGGAGAGCCGGTTCCTGCGCCAACCGCCGTCCGGTCTGGATGTCACGCTGCTGGCGCAGCAGCAGCAGGTGCTGGGACTTTCGCTGTTCCGGCAGTGGAGCTATTGACAGGATCCGCGTCCGGAACGCGGGGTAGGAACACGGCAGAAATCGTATGGACCTCGTTCACCGAGGGAGGCGTGGAATGCAACGGGTGAAGGTGTTCGTGCTGATGGCCGGCCTGACGGCGCTGCTCGTCGTGCTGGGCGGGTTCGTGGGCGGACGCGGTGGCATGCTGCTGTTCTTCGTGCTGGCCGCCGTCATGAACGTCGGCATGTACTGGTGGAGCGACCGTATGGTGCTGCGCATGTACCGCGCGCGCATCATCCAGCGCGAGGATGCGCCCGACCTCTACGACACCATCGACCGGCTGCGCCAGCGGGCGGGGCTGCCCATGCCGACGGTGGCCATCGCGCCGTCGGACCAGCCCAATGCCTTTGCCACGGGCCGTGATCCGAACCACGCCGTCGTATGCTGCACTGCCGGTATCCTGCGGCTCGTGAACCGCGATGAGCTGGAGGGCGTGCTGGCCCATGAGCTGGGCCACGTGAAGCACCGCCACATGCTCGTGGGCACCATTGCCGCGACCATGGCCGGCGCCGTCTCCATGATCGGCTACGTCGTGAGATGGGGCGCCATCTTCGGCGGATTCGGCGGGCGTGGTGGGGACCGCGACAACGTGTTCGGCCTGCTGGCCATGGCCATCGTGGCGCCCATCGCCGCTATGCTCATCCAGTTCGCCATCAGCCGGCAGAACGAGTTCCAGGCCGATGCGGCGGGGGCCGAGATCTGCGGGCGGCCGCTGTCGTTGAGCAACGCGCTGCAGAAGCTGGAGTCGTACAGCCACCGGATCCCCATGAAGGTGAACCCGGCGGCGGCGCAGCTGGCCATCGTGAACCCGCTGGCCGGCCAGCGCGGCGCGGCGCTCATGCGCCTGTTCAGCACCCACCCGAGCACCGAGGAGCGGGTAGCGCGGCTCGAGGCCCTGGCGCAGGACCCGAAGTTCCATCAGCTGAACGCCTGATCAGCCGCTCATGTCCCCTGACGATCAACGTGCGTCCGGTCCTTACGCCGGACGCACGTTCATCATCCTGAACCCCGCCGCCGGCCGCGAGGATCCGGCCCGGCTACGCCGGCTGGTGGGCGGCGAGTTCGCCGCCCGTCGCGCGGCCTTCGATCTGGCCGAGACCGAATACCCGGGACACGCCACCGAACTGGCACGTTGCGCCGTGGAGCGAGGCTATCGCGCGGTATGCGTCGTGGGCGGCGACGGCACCGTGGCCGAGGCGGCCACCGGCGTCGCCGGCACCCCCGTGCCACTGGCCCTGATCCCGCGTGGCACCGCGAACCAGGTGGCGCACAACCTGCGCCTGCCGTCCCGCCTGGAGGAGGCGGTCGAGGTGGCGGTGGAAGGCACGCCGACGGCCGTGGACGTGGGGCGTATCGGTGGCCGCACTTTCGCGCTGGTCGCTGGCGCCGGCCTGGACGCCGCCGTCATGGCGTCCGCGACCCGGGGACTCAAGGACCGCTGGGGGTTCGGCGCCTACGTCGTCGCCGCCGTCAAGGAAGCCCTGGCGGCCACGCCGGTGCCGTTCCACCTCACGGTCGACGGGCGAGAGCTGGACGTGCGCGCGGTCAGCGTCATGCTCGCCAACGTCGGTGAGCTCTTCACCACGTTCCTGCCGTTCGGCCTGCCGCTCACGCCCCGGCCGCGACGCTCGTGGCAGGACGGCCTGTTCGATGTCGTCATCCTGGCGCCGCGCAACCTGGGGGATGTCGCCAACGTCCTCTGGAAGGCCGCGCGCCGCCAGTTCGCGGGCGATGACCGCCTGCTCCATCTCCAGGCGACCGAGGTCCGCATCGACGCCGATCCGCCGGTCGCCGTCCAGATGGATGGCGATCCGGCAGGCGTCACGCCCGTTTCGGCCGCTGTTACGCCCGGCGGCGTCCTGGTGCTGGGCCGTCTGCCTGGCACACCGTGAGCGACCCTGCCCCCGACCGACGTTTTCCCCGACGCGACACGCCTCATGCGGTGATCCGCTTGCGCGCGTCCGACGGCGTACGCCTCTCGCTCCACGCCGTGGGACCCGTGGATGGCACGCCCGTCCTGCTGGTGCCCGGGACGTTCTCCAATCACAGCTTCTGGCTGGGCACCCGAGGCACCGGCTTCGCCCGCCACCTCGCCGCCGCCGGCTACCGCGCGTTCGCCCTGGACCCCCGCGGCCACGGTGATAGCCAGCGGCCCGGCCCGGGCGACCACTGGACGTTCGACGACTGGGCGCGCCGCGACCTTCCGGCCGCCATCCGCCATATCGCACGACACCGGCCCCTGTTCCTCGTGGGTCACTCCGCGGGTGGCGCCGTCGTGCTCGTGGCCCTCGCCGCACGACCCGAGCTGCAGGAACACGTGCGCGGCGCCGTCGTCCTCGCCACTCCGCTCCCCTGGCTCCAGCCCCTGCGACGCGTATTCGCCCACGCCATCCGGTTGCTGTCCCTGGCCGCAGGCCGGTTCCCCGCCCGGTTGCTGGGCATTGGACCCGAGGATGAGCTGGCCCGGGTCATGGCCCAATGGATGACGTGGAACCTACGGGGTCGCTGGCGAGGCGACGACGGCACCGACTACGGCGCTCGACTCCGTGACGTTCGCGTCCCGGTTCTCGCCATGGCCGGCGCCGGCGACCGGCTGTGGGCACCGCCGCGCGCCGTTCGCGGACTCCTGGATCTGCTCGCCTCACCCGATCGCACGTTCGTTGTCTGCGGCCGGGACGACGGGTTTTCCCGCGATTTCGACCACAACGGCCTCGTCATCAGCCGCCCGGCCCGCTCACAGGTCTGGCCCCGGATCGTGGACTGGCTCGACGCTCGCGCACACCCCCCGGGGGCCTTGCCGAGGACCTGAATTCCGCCGACATTCCACGCGGCACATGCGCTGCGGTGCGTTCGGCCCGCCGCCACGTCGAATCCGAGACGCAATACGAAGGGGAGCATTTCATGGCGATTTCCGCGACGCAGATCCGGCGCGGCAGCGTGATCGTACACGGTGGCGAGCCGTGTCGCGTGTTGGAGAAGAACCACATCAAGCCTGGCAAAGGACCCGCGTACGTGCAGGCCAAGCTTCGCAACATCCTCACCGGCGTCATCTTCGAGAACCGGTTCCGGGCCGCCGATACGGTGGAGCCCGCGGCCATGGAGACCCAGGAGCTCCAGTACCTCTACAAGGACACCCACCACTACTACTTCATGCACAACGAGACGTTCGAGCAGATCGCCCTCGACAACGAGACCCTCGGCGATGCCGCCGACTGGCTCACCGAGAACCTCGTCGTGCAGGTGGAGTTCTTCGAAGGCAAGCCTATCGGCATCGAGCTGCCCAAGACCCTCGAGCTGGAAGTCGTGGAGACCGAGCCGGGCGTCCGGGGCGACACGCGCACGTCCGTCACCAAGCCCGCCAAGCTGGAAAACGGCGTGACCATCCAGGTCCCGGCGTTCGTCGACAAGGGCGACGTCGTGCGCGTAGACCCCGAAGCGGGCACCTACCTCGAGCGCGCCCGGTAGATCGAATTCGAATTCGAGTTCGAAATCGAATTCGAGAAGATCCGGCCCGGGCGCCCTTCCTGGCGGCCGTCAGGCCACCGGGGTCGGCAAAGCTGGCTGTGTCACTCAGGTCGCGACGTCGCGCACGTGTCGGCGTTGACCGTGCCGCCAACGGCGAACCCCTCTCGGCAACGCCGCCCCCCGGAGCATGGGCGCCCATATCCCGAGCGCGCCTGCCTTTCCCGTCGAACTCGAACTCGAATTCGAATTCGAACTCGCCTTACAGCCCGTAGTCCGTCTTCACCTGCTCGATGCTGGCGCGGAGCAGCTCGGCGATGAGGAACGCGTTGTGGGCGATGGAGCCGGGGTAGTCGGCGAGCTGTGAGTTGAAGCGCGCGCCCTCGGCCGTCGTGGTCACGTGGTCGTAGGCGTTGAACGCAGACTGGGGCACCTGCACCAGCAGGGCCTTGAGCGAGTCGTTCATGACCTGGATGTCGGCCCTCGTCGTCGTCAGCAGCGTGCGCACGCTGTCCTGCGAGCTGTGGCACCCGGAGTTGACACAGGATGCATAGCTGTGCAGGGAATCGGCACACGTGGCGGCCGTCGTGGGTGCACCGCTGGCGTCCACGCAGGGCAGGGCCAGGAACTGGTGGCTGGTGGCGTCCAGCGTGAACTTGCCGGTCTCCGTGTCGGTCACCTGGTAGGTGTGCACATGGCAGCCGCCACACAAACGCGGGTTGTCACTCGGCGTGCCGTGGGCGCCCACGATCTTCGCGCTCGCATTGAACGCGGCCGGGCGGTAGCCGGCGAGGCCCAGCAGCACGGGACCCTCCGGCGAGTGAGGCCCGAACGAGCCGGTAGAATCCGGGGTGGCCAGCCGCTGGTGGCACTTCATGCACAGGTTGTCGGCCAGTGTCGTGCCGCTGAGTGAGAGCCGCAGCTGGTGCTCGTTGGTCGCGTCGTGCGGCGAGTGACAGACGACGCACACCAGCGGCAGCAGCTCCGAGCTGTCCGCCTCGAGGTAGGCGGAATCGACGCCGAACGCGGCCAGCGCGCCCTTGCCTGAGTGGCAGTTCATGCACGGCGACCGCGTCGCGAGCGTGTTGAAGACCCGGCCATGGTTCGACTGGGCCCATTCCTGGACGTACGGCTGGTGCGTGCCCCGGTGGCAGCCGCTGCAGCTCGTGGTGATGTTCGTGCCCACCGCGACCGAGGCCAGCGGCTTCGTGGACGAGGGGTCGAGGACGTGGTCTTCGCCGGGACCGTGGCAGCTCTCGCACTGGACGTCGTGGTAGCGGTCGGCCTGCGTCGCCGTCCAGCCACCCACCGAGTCCGACGTCACGTTGCCCCGCGGGTTCACCGTGTGACAGGCCTCGCAACCTTCCGTGACCGCACCCGAATTCGCCAGGTCCGCCCACGCGCTCGCATGCTTCGTCTGCTCCCATTGCGCCTGCGTGTCCGTGTGACACGACGCGCAAATCGTCTGCTTGTCCGCCACGGACGTGTAGCCGATGAAGCCGTTGGCGCTCGTCGTCACCCCCTGCAACGCATTGCTCGGCTTGTATACGCCGTCCACACACCCGGCGAAAAGTGCCAGCCCCAGCACCATCAGAGGCAGGACACGACGCGCCCGACACCTAACCATCAGACCCTCCGATCCCGGAGATTGGTCATTGACGTCAGAACCGCCCGCATTCGCCGGGCGGCACTCCATACGGCCGACACGGCCAAAATGTGCGGAAAAGATGGTGGCACCGCGGCGGCAAGTCAAAGCCTCTGAAACGCCGGCGTCGCGGGCCGCGGCGCTTGGCGGCGCCCGAACTCCGCCGCGGTTCGTGGGGTAGACCGCGTGCGGGTCCAACGCGGGCCCGGGGTGTGCGCGCGTGCGCACCCGTAGATATCTTTCCCTGCTATGATTGAAGAGAAGCTGATCATTCGCGGTGCCCGGGAGCACAACCTCCGCAACATCGACGTCGAGTTGCCCAGGGACCGTCTCGTCGTGATCACCGGCCTGTCGGGGTCGGGCAAGTCGTCGCTCGCGTTCGATACCATCTACGCAGAGGGACAGCGCCGCTATGTCGAGTCCCTGTCGGCGTACGCGCGCCAGTTCCTGGGCGTGATGGAGAAGCCCGACGTGGACGTGATCGAGGGCCTGTCGCCCGCCATCTCCATCGAGCAGCGGACGACGGGGCGCAATCCGCGCTCCACGGTGGGCACCGTTACCGAGATCTACGACTACCTGCGTCTGCTGTGGGCGCGCTGCGGCACGCCGCACTGCCCATCCTGCGGCCGGCCGGTTCGAGCCCAGTCGGCTACCGAGATCGCCGACCAGGTGCTGGGCTGGGAGAGCGACGTGCGCATCGAAGTGCTCGCTCCCCTCGTGCGTGGCCGCAAAGGCGAGTTCCGGGACCTGCTGGAAGAATCACGCAAGAAAGGCTTCGTGCGCGTGCGTGTCGATGGCGACACGTACGACCTGGAGTCGCCGCCTGATCTCAACCGCTACGAGAACCACGACATCGCCGTGGTCGTGGACCGGCTCAAGGTGCGGGAAGAGGACCGCCCACGCCTCGTGGACTCCATCGAGACCGCCCTCGCCACCGCCGACGGCATCGTCGAGGTCGTCCGCCATCCGAGGGGTGGCAAGGGCGACGCCGGGGACGCTCGGACGAGAACGGCAGCGGGCGGTGGGGATGGGCGGTCGAACTCGAACTCGATGCTGTTCTCCGAGCGCTTCGCCTGCGTCCATTGCGGCACCAGCATTCCCGAGCTGGAGCCCCGCCAATTCTCGTTCAACTCGCCGTACGGCGCATGCGAGGCGTGCGGCGGGCTGGGCACGCGGCGGGAGGTTTCCGAGGACTTGGTCGTGGGGGACCCGATCATCTCCATCCTGGAGGGTGTGATCCTGCCGTGGGGCGCGCCGACGGGGCATCTGCGCCGGTCGGTGATCCCGGGCCTGGCCGCGCATTACGGGTTCGATGCGAACAGGCCGTGGGGCGAGTTGCCGGAGGACGTGCGACACGCCGTCCTGCACGGCTCGGAAGAGAAGATCCGGTTCCCGTATCGCGTAGGCGGCAAGGACGGGCACTACGACGAGGTGTGGGAAGGTGTCCTGGACAACGTCATGCGGCGCTACGACGAGACCGGCTCGGACAACGTGCGGGAGCAGCTGGCGCAGTACATGACGGAGCTGCCCTGCCGGGTCTGCAGCGGCACGCGGCTGCGCGCCGACAGCCTGGGCGTGACCATACAGGGCGTGTCCATCGGCGACGTTGTGCACATGGGCGTGAGTGATGCGCTGCGGTTCTTCGCGGATCTGCCGCTGGACGACGGCGAGCGCGCGGTGGACGCCGCGGCTCTCGTGGACGTTGCCGCCGTCGACGCCGCGGTGGACCGCGCCGGCGCCGCCGGTGCCGCCGCCGTGCCGGCTGCACCGGCCGCGACCGCGGCATCGAGCCATAAGGCCGATCCGGACGGCGCACCCCTGCCGGCGCCCATCGCCCGGCCGATCCTCAAGGAGATCGTGGAGCGGCTGCATTTCCTTGGACAGGTCGGGCTCGACTACCTGACGCTGGGCCGCAGCGCCGAGACGCTGTCGGGCGGTGAGGCGCAGCGCATCCGGCTGGCCACGCAGATCGGCAGCCGGCTGGTGGGCGTGCTCTACATCCTGGACGAGCCGTCCATCGGGCTGCACCACCGGGACAATACGCGGCTCCTGCAGACGCTTCGGCAGCTCCGGGACCTGGGTAACACGGTGCTGGTGGTGGAGCACGACCGCGACACGATCTTGGCGGCTGACCACGTGCTGGACCTCGGTCCCGGTGCCGGCCGCCACGGGGGCACCATCGTGGCCCAGGGCACCCTGAAACAGCTGCTCGCCAGCGAGGACTCCCTCACGGCCGCCTACCTGCGAGGTGATCGGGAGATCCCGGTCCCGAAATCCCGCCGGCCCACGGGCAACGGGCAGCTCGTGGTGCGCGGGGCGCGACAACACAATCTTCGGAGCATCGATGTCGCCTTCCCGCTGGGCGCGTTCATCTGCGTAACGGGCGTGAGTGGCTCCGGCAAGAGCACGCTGGTGACGGACATCCTGTACAACGCTCTCGCACGCCACTTCCACGGCTCCCGCACGCTGCCGGGCGCCCACGACGGTATCGACGGCATCGACCGCATCGACAAGGTCATCGACATCGACCAGTCGCCCATCGGCCGTACGCCGCGCTCCAACCCGGCCACCTACACGGGCGTCTTCACGCCCATCCGCTCCCTGTTCGCCGAGCTGCCCGAGTCCAGGATGCGCGGCTACGCGCCGGGCCGCTTCTCGTTCAACGTGAAGGGCGGCCGCTGCGAGGCCTGCTCGGGCGACGGCCTCATCAAGATCGAGATGCACTTCCTGCCGGACGTCTACGTCCGCTGCGACGTGTGCCGCGGCCGGCGCTACAACCGGGAAACGCTGGAGGTGCTCTACAAGGGCCGCAACATCGCCGATGTGCTGGACATGACCGTCGACGAAGCGCTGGAATTCTTCGATGCCGTGCCGACCATCGCCCGCCGGCTGCGCACGCTCTCGGACGTGGGGCTCGGCTACATCCGGCTCGGCCAGTCGGCGACGACGCTGTCCGGCGGCGAGGCGCAGCGGGTGAAGCTGGCGACGGAGCTGTCGAAGCAGGACACCGGCCAAACGTTCTACATTCTGGACGAGCCGACGACGGGTCTTCACTTCGAGGACGTGCGCATGCTGCTCGATGTGCTGCATCGCCTGGTGGAACGTGGCAATACGGTCGTCGTCATCGAGCACAACCTGGACGTCATCAAGACCGCCGACTGGATCATCGACCTCGGCCCGGAGGGCGGCGAACGAGGTGGAAGGCTGGTGTTCGCGGGCACGCCGGAGCAGATTGCGGCGCATGCGGATTCCTACACGGGCGAGTTCGTGGCCCAGGCGTTGAACGGCGCGGCCGGCTCTGCCCCGGGGGTGTTGCCGAAACCGGACGGAAAGCGATAGCGTACGGGTGGCTAAACTCCTACTGCTGGAGCGATGCAATGCAAACGCGCGAAGACATCGAGAGCTTCTTCATCCGGATGGGGATCGAGGCGGAAGAGGTCGAGGAGGGGATGTGGCTGCTGCCGGGTGAGGACGGAGGTCCCGGCGTCGTGGTTCACTATTCGCCGCCGGTCGTGGTGCTTCGGTTGAAGGTGATGAACCTGCCGAAGAACGCGGACAATCGGGACCTGGCGGAACTGTATCGCAGGCTGCTGCAGCTGAACGCATCGGACATCGTGCACGGCAGCTACGGATTGGAGGAGGAGGACGTGGTCCTGTCGGACGCTCTGGAGCTGGAGACCCTCGATTTCGGAGAGCTTCGCAGCTCCTACGAAAGCCTGGTGTTCGCCGCGTCCAGCCACCTGCAGGGACTGGCGGAGCTGGTCCCGGAAGCACAGGAGGGCTGACGCCATGGGCATTTTCCAGAAGCTGTCGCTGCTGATCCGCTCGAACATCAACGACGCCATCGCCCGGGCGGAGAACCCGGAGAAGGTCCTGAACCAGCTGATCACCGACATGCGTGAGCAGTTGGCCCGGGCCAAGCAGGAGGTGGCCGTCGCCATCGCGGATGAGCGCAAGCTGCGCGCGCAGGTCGAAGAGGAGCGCAAGCAGGCCGCGGACTGGGAGAACCGCGCCGTGCTGGCCGTGCGCGAAGGGCGTGACGACCTGGCCAAGCAGGCGCTGGTGCGCCAGCAGGAGCACGGCGAGCGGGCGGGCGCGCTGGAGGATACCTGGCAGCGCCAGGCGGAAGAGACGGAGAAGGTCAAGGCGTCGCTGCGCCAGCTCAACGACAAGATCGAGGAGGCGAAGCGGAAGAAGAACCTGCTGATGGCGAAGCAGAAGCGCGCGCAGGCGCAGAAGCGGATCCATCAAACGATGGCGGGCATGAGCGACCGTTCCGCCTTCGAAGCCTTCGAGCGGGTGGCCGAGAAGATCGAGGAGAGCGAGCGCCGCATGCTGGCGGCCGACGAGGTCACCGAGTCCCTGGCCGGCGATACCCTGGAGAAGGAGTTCAAACAGCTGGAAACCGGGCAGGAGGATGCCACGGTGGACGAGCGGCTGGAGGCCCTCAAGCAGCAGTTGGGCCTGCCGTCCGCGGCCACGCAGACCGCGGCGTTGCCGGAGGGACGGCAGGAGGAAGAATCGGCGGAGCCGGCGGAAGACGTCGTTCAGGACGCCGAGATCGAGGAAGAGGACGAGAACGAGGAGCGTTGAGGAACCAGGGGTAGCATGACGCGAAAGTCCTTCGGCGTCGTCGTAGGGACGGTTTTCGTTCTCCTGCTGCTGCTGTTCATCTACAGCGTGGCGGAGATCCTGCTGTTGTTGTTCGTCTCCGTCGTGTTCTCGCTGTACCTCGGGGCCATCACGGACGCGCTCCAGCGTCGATTGTCCGTGCCCCGGCCCCTGGGCCTGACGGCGGCGATCCTGGGCACCGTGTTCGCCGTCGTCGGCATCGGCTTCCTCATCGTGCCGCCCGTCGCCCAGCAGACGCAGGACCTGCTGCAGACGCTGCCGAAGCAGCTCGAACGCTGGGAACAGATGGCCGCGCAGTCCTCCGTTGTGGTCCAGCTGTTCGGCGCCAACAGGGAAGGGCACTACGTAGCCGCCATCATGCAGCAGATCGGCAGCTACTTCCGGGGTGTGGTGCCGTATGTGTTCAGCGGGCTGACCTTCGTTATCGACTTCGTCAGCGTGCTGGTCATGGGCATCTACATGACGCTGCGCCCGGCCATGTACCGCGAGGGCTTCATCGCGCTCGCGCCGCCGGCGCACCGGGAGCTGGTCCGCGACATCCTCACCGACCTGGGCGTGACGCTGCGCGCCTGGATCGTGGGCCAGGGCTTCGCCATGCTGACCCTCGGCGTGCTGACCTGGGTCGGGCTCATGCTGATCCGCGTGCCGTATGCTCTGGCCTTCGGCGTCTTCACCGGCATCGCTGCCATCGTGCCGTTCTTCGGCACACTGCTCTCCACCCTGCTGCCCGCCGTCTTCGTCCTGGGCGCCGGGTCCCTCGGCAAGGCGCTGCTCGTCGTGATGCTGGGCATCGTCGTGCACCTGTTCGAGGCCAACGTGGTCGCGCCCATGGTCATGGAGCGGCAGGTTCAGCTTCCGCCTGTGCTCACGCTGCTCAGCGTGCTGGTCATGGCACACCTGCTGGGCCTCATCGGCCTCATTGTGGCGGTGCCCGTGCTCGCCGTCGTCATGGTGATCGTCCGGCGCGTCTACATCCACCGGGTGCTGGAAGGCAAGGGCTTCCGGCGCTCCGTGCGGGATCAGCCGGTGGAGGTCCGGCTACCCTCGGAAGGTGTGCTCGTGCACCCATCGGTCGGCGACCGGACCGTGCCCACCATGCTGGAAGAGCAGGGGTGATGCGGGACGCCGTCGCGTTCATGAACCTGGCGGACAGCGCATACGTGGGCGGGCCGCGCCGGCGCCCTCTATCGGACGACGGCGTTCCAGGCGGCGCGCGCCACGTCGCCGGACACGGCGAACGCCTTCTCCCGCTGCTGGAACCCGCGGGTCATGACCACGAGCACGAAGGGCGCGTGGCCCGGCGGGTAGACGATGGCAGCGTCGTGGTCGATGCCCGTGATGTTGCCGGTCTTGTGGGCGATGGGCGTGCCGGGTGGCAGGCCACTGGGGATCTTGTCGTTGAACTCCTGGCCCTTCAGGATCCGGATCATCTCATCACACGACGCCTGATTCGTCACTTCGCAGCGCGCGATGACTTCCATGACGCGGGCCAGCGCCCGGGCCGTTGTCGTGTTGTTCATGCCGCGGTCGAACGCCGGAATGTCCTCCACACCGCGCAACACGTGCATGCCGTCGGCCCCGATGCGGTGCATGGTGGCTTCCACGCTGTCCGCCGTCACGATCTGGATCAGCAGGTTGGTAGCCAGGTTGGATGAGCGCTGGATCATGCGATCGGCCAGGTCCCGGTACGTCGTCTTCTTGCCGGCCAGCTCGTAGAGCTTCTTCTCGCTGTCGGTCTCCGGCGGCAGCGTGTAGGTGGAGCCGTCGGCGATGCTGGTGAACTGGGTGTGCACCTCGACCGAGTCATCCAGCGAGAACCGGCCGTGCTCCGCCTGGCGGAACAGCTCGATGAGCACGGGCACCTTCATGGTGCTGGCCGCGTGCATGGTCACCGTGTCGTTCACGCCCACGTATGCGCTGTCCGCCAGGTTCATGAACGCGACGGCG
>JARRJS010000022.1:30222-42198 GCA_037388885.1 Gemmatimonadota bacterium | reverse complement strand
CGGACTTCGACGGGCTGCTGGGCGGCGAGTCGCTGAGCGTGCGGGTGATGCGCGGCATGGCGAAGGCTTTGCGCGCGCTGGATGTGCGTTTCACGGGTCCGGAGGCCGCGGCGCCCGGTGACGCCATCGGCCAGTTCAGCCGGCTGGTCCATCGCGGGCTGCTGCCGCGGCATCCGCCGGTCGTGGAGGACTGGGACATCGCGGGCGGCAGCGTGCTGGACGAGGACGTGATCGGCACGTCGTACTGGGACGGCTTCGTCATAGCCGGCGGCACGGCCCTGCTGACGGTCATGGACGTCAAAGGTTCCGGCCTGCCGCCTGCATACCTGCTGGGCATCACGCGCGGCGTGCTGCGCACGCTGGGTGCAGAAGAGCAGGAATTCGACGATCTGTTGACGCGGCTCAACCACGCGACCCACGAGAACCTGTTCGAAGGGGTGGACGAGTGCGTGGAGTGCGGCGTGCTGCGGGTCGGCCACAACGGCGCGCGTTGGAGTGGCGCCGGAGACCAGCCCGCCGCCATCATTCGCAGGGACGGGTCGGTGGAGGAGCTGAAGACTCACGGTCCGCCGCTGGCCATCCTGCCGCGGTTCGAGTACGGTACCACGCGGCTCGAGCTGGGGCGGGGCGACATCGTACTTGCATTGTCGGAAGCGGACGCCGGCATCAGGCGAGGCGCCATCGACCTGGTCAACACGCGCCGCGAGGCGGGGCTGGACGCCATCGCGAGCATGCTGCGCACAGCGCTGCTCAAGGCCGCCGAGGCCCAGGGGCGCCACGAGGACCTGGCCTTCGTGCTCGTTCGCAGGGTGTAGCGGCGCGCAGCCACTTTGCCCTGGACCGTCCCTGCCGTTCGTGGGTAGCAACGCGACGAACCTGCAACGCCGGACAATCCCCATGATCGACGAACAAGCCGTACGCAGAGCGCTTCGCAACGTCAAAGACCCGGAGCTGAACCTGGACGTCGTCGTGCTCGGGCTGGTCTACGACCTGGACATCCAGGATGACCACGTCCATATGCGCATGTCTCTCACGTCGCCCATGTGCCCGGTGGCCGATATGCTGGTAGATCAGGCCCGGCAGGTACTGGAGGGCGTGGATGGTGTCGCCTCCGCCGACGTGGAGCTGACGTTCGACCCGCCATGGACGCCCGAGCGCATGGATCCGATGGTTCGGGCGACGCTGGGGCTGTAGCCGCCCCGCCGCCCGTCCGACCCCACTTCGGCCCGTCCACGCCGAGGGGGAGACCCCTGCCGCCGCCAGGGCGATGGGGAGAGGGGGAGAAAGGCGGGTCGCCAAGGACGGACGGTTCTGGGTCGTGGCGGTGCAATGCGCCACGGACCTGATCTTGCCAATGAACTCACCGTGCCGCCCTCGAATGCGATCGCGAATCTCGGGAGCGCCTATGACCTCAGACGGACCGAACGCCTGAGCACTTCCACCAACTGACCCGGCCCAGCATGCCTCTCTATCAGATCCGTGATGTTGCGCTCTCGGTGAACGTGTCGAGCGAAGGTCGACCGATCCTGTTCGTGCACGGGTTCCCGTTCGACGGGAGCATGTGGGATGCGCAGGTGGTAGCGTTGCAGGAAGCCGGAGGGGCGCGAGTGGTGGTGCCTGACCTGCGCGGGTTCGGTGCGTCGGGACCGGGCGAGGTGGACGAGTGGACCATGGACGTGTTCGCCGACGATCTGGCGGGCCTGGTCGAAAGGCTGGAGTTGGGGCCGACGGTGGTGTGCGGCCTGTCCATGGGCGGATACGTGGCGTTCGCGTTCTGGCGGAGGCACCGCGAGCTGTGTCGCGGGCTGGTGCTGGCGGATACGCGCGCGGAGGCGGACACGGAGGCAGGCCGGGCCAACCGGCGTGAGATGGCGGAGCGCGTGCGGGCGGAGGGCGCCGGGTTCGTGGCGGACGCCCTGCTGCCGAAGCTGCTGTCGGGACGCACGCGTCGGGAACGCCCGGCGGTGGTGGAGCGGGTGCGCGCCATGATCGACGCTACCCCGGCGTTCGCCATCCGGCGGGCCCAGCTTGCCATGGCGGCGCGGCCGGATTCCACGCGCGACCTCCCGGAGATCGACGTACCGGTGCTGGTCGTGGCGGGTGAGGAGGACGCGCTGATCCCCGTCGACGTCACGGAGCGAATGGCCACGCGGATCCCGGGCGCCCGGCTGGAGCTGGTGCCGGATGCCGGGCACCTGGCCCCCATGGAGGATCCCACCGCCTTCAACCAGGCTCTGACGAAATGGATGGCCACGCTGCGCTGAGCCCGGCCCGGGCTGCGGGAGCGGCGCCCGCCGGGCTCTCCGCCCGCCTCGGGCCTACAGCCAGCGACGCACGCCTGAGCAGTAGGCGTCGTACGCCGCGCCGAACTCCCGCCTCAGCAGTGCCTCCTCCCTGCGGATGTAACGCGCCTGCATGATCACGATCCAGAGCGGCACCACCAGGAGGGGCGTGGCTGAGCCCAGCAGCATGTCCATGCCCAGCAGCATGAGCACGCCGCCGAGGTACATGGGGTTGCGGCTGTACCGGTACGGCCCGTCGGTGACCAGCGACGCGGGGGGAGCCAGGGCTGCGGTCGTGGTCCGGTAGCGGCGGAACACGTTGGTCGCGGCCACATGCACGACGACGCCCGCGCCCGCCAAGACGACGCCCGCAAGCGTCCACGGCCGGGCGAGCCAACGCGCGCCGGGCACGAGGGCGTGGAGCGCGATGGTGAGGACGAGGGCGCCCACGAACCAGGCGGCGGGCGCCATCAGGTCGAGGCGGGCGTGGCGCCGCGGGCGCGGGCGTGCCCGCGCACGCGGAAAACCGTGAGGGCCGTGTCGCCGAGGACGTGACGGCGGCCGCGGCCTGGCAGGCGGTGGTCGGCCGCGTGTTGGACCACGAGGATCCGGCTGAACGGCGTGCGAAGCCAGTGCTGAACGACCCGGTCCGGCTGCCTGGAGCGGTAGGGCGGATCCGCCAGAGCGATGTCGTACGCGTGACGGTCCAGGCGGGCGATGAACGGCAACGCGTCCCGCTTGAAGATGCGGGTGCGTTTGCGGACCTTCAGCGCGGCCACGTTGGCTTTCAGCGAGTGGAGCGCGGAGGGGCCGTTCTCGACGAAGTCGACGAAGCGGGCGCCGCGGGACATGGCTTCCAGACCCAGGGCGCCGGTGCCGGCGTAGATCTCCAGGACGCGTGCGCCCTTCAGCTCGGCCTCCAGCAGGGACATGCAGCGCTCCCGCACCGGCTCGGCCGTGGGTCGCACGCGGCCGCCGGGCGAGGTGAGGTCACGGCCGGCCCAGCGGCCACCGACGATCCTCACTGCCGGAGCCCCGACGTGGCGCGCTGCAGTTGCAGGATCCAGCCGGGCGTGCTGCGCGTGTACGATTCGAGCTGTGCCACGCGGGCGAAGTAGTAGCGGGCGTTGAACCCCTGGAGCAGCATGCTCAGCACGATGACGGCGGCGTACCCCCAGGCGACCAGGTGCGTCACGCTGCCCGGTCCGCCCGTGACCTGCTCCAACTCGCGGATGGTTTCGCTGGGGTGGTGCAGCGTGCCGTAAATGCTCCAGAGGCAGTAGGCGATGATCAGGCCCATGAGGCCCAGCTGGTTGCGGCCCAGCAGGCGGGCGCCCGCAGGGTCGAAACGCCGCACCATGTTGCGGCCGCGCAGTTCGTTCCACGCCACCACCAGCAGGCCCGCGCCCACCACGAGCGCCGTGAGACTGCCCAGTCCCAGCAGCACGCTGAGAACGCCGAACGTGCCGATGGTCCAACCGTTGAATGTGGCCACGCGGCCGGCCTTCAGGATCTTCTGCGCGCGCTCGTTGGCGGCGGCGAGCTCGGCCTGCTGCCCGGGGGTGAGTGGGCCGGCGTCGCCCTGGGGTGCGTCGTCGGACGGTGGCCGGGCGGTCATGTCACCAGGTTCTGGCATGGCTCCGGGCACACGCGAACCGACGCATGCGGGGCTACTCCAGGACTTCCTTTGCCCGCCGCAGCTGGTCGGCGGGCACGAACACCGCTACACCCAGTGCGGTCGGGCCGATCTGCCCCGGCCCGAAGATGCCGGTCGTCGGCCCCTTCACGAGCACGGGGATGCCCGCAGCCTCGAGACGCGCCACGGCCAGGTCCGCTTCGTACTGCGCGGCGAACGCGGCCACTTTCTGCCAGCCGCCCTCTTCCGGAATCATGATTTCAGTTCCACCGGTGACCAATCGCCTCCATTCCGGACCAGCATGCGGGTCGCGACATGCGGAGGCCATAAGAAGGATCGGGAATCGCAGACCGACGCGCCAGGGGACGTCCGCGGGAGAAGCCGCGCTACGCCACGCGGGCTCGGTCCGGGATGACGAACCAAAGGAAGCAATATGCCATTTCAATCATCCCGGGATCTTCAGGAAGCCACCGGCGTCCGGCGCCCAGCGCAGCCGTGTGCCTGCGCAACCGGGAGCGAACACGTGCAGCTCGCGACCTCCCTGTTCCATGAGCGCCAGCCGCCGTTGGTTCTCCCGACGGAGGTACAGGCACTCGGAGCTGGGCGGCGTCGTCGCGCAGGTACGCGCCACCGCCGCCTCATCCACCCGCAGGCCGGAGGCCTCGACAGTGGCGTGGCCCAGATCGCAGCTCGCCGGCAGGTCGATCTGGAACCGCCAGCTGCGTTTGAGCGTGCTGCCGTCGCACGCCCCCACCAGCAGTACGACACCCGTGCTGTCAGGACGCCAGTACGCGACGTCCGGCTTGCCATCCAGCGTGAAATCGGCCGTCACGCTCCGGTCCGCCGTCCACGACTCGGTGCTGGACGACAACAGCGCGGCACCGCATGCCGGCGGTTGCTGCGGCATCGATGCGGCGCCAGCCAACACCAACACCGGCAGCAGGAGCAGGAAATGGCGCATCTCGCTCTCCCTGTTCTATCCGTGCCCCGGCGGCGACGGCTTTCGGCTGCGAGCGGTCGCCTGCCGGGTATGCTGCGATCCCCGGAAGCCCGCCGGAGTCAGGACCCTGTCCGATTCACCAGGCTGTCAAGCTCGACGTCGAAGACGAGGGTGGAGTTGGCCGGGATCGAACCGCGGCGCTGCGTGCCGTACGCCAGGGCCGGCGGAATGACCAGCAGGCGCCGGCCACCCACGTGCATGCCGACGATCCCCTGGTCCCAACCCTGGATCACGCGGCCGTACCCGATGGCGACCGAGAACGGCTCATTCCGATCCCGGCTGGAGTCGAATTTCGTACCGTCCGGCAGCCAGCCCGTGTACTGGACGTAGACGATGTCACCGGAATCCGCGCGTTCGCCGGTGCCCACGACCATGTCATGCTCGTACAGCCCGTCCTTGCTCATGGTCATGGAGTCCAGGTTCACGCCCAGACCCTTGGCGTAGAATCTCGCCACCTGGTACTCCGGCGGCAGGTTGCTCTTCGGCGCCTGGTTGCACGCCCAGATTCCGACGACAACAAGCGCGGCTGCAGCGATCGTGAGCTTTTTCACCGGTCGGCCTCCCGGGTTCCTGGAATGTGCAAACCAATCTTCAAGATAGGCCCGTCAGTGCACGGACATCCAGAAGTTCCGGAATACGACCGTGGACAGCAAGAAGCCGAGGGGCACGTTGATGGCCACGCCCACCGTGAACGCCCAGAAGGGCGGCATGCCGAAGCGGGCCAGCTCCTTGAAGCGCGTGGTCAGCCCGATGCACAGGAACGTGAACACGAACGTCCAGGTCCGCAGCGTCTTGATGGGCGTGATCAGCCGGGGCGTCAGCGCCGCGGCCAGGTCGCCGTGCACGTTGGCCACCAGCAGGCTGACGACGACGGAGGCCACGAAGAAGCCGATGACGAACTTGGGGAAGCGTGCCCAGATGACACCCGCACCCACCGTACGCTCACCCGTGCCGCCCTTCTGCGCCCACACCGTGGTGGCCACGATGGCCAGGACGAACGCCCAGATGCCGATCCAGATGTCGCGGCCGATGACCTTCATGAGCGTGAACGTCTGGATGGCTGCCTCGGTGCCCGTGTTGGACGCGATGGTCTGGGCCGCGGCGTAGCCGGCCGCATCGGCGAACTCGCTGGTGCCGATCCAGGCGCCCGCTACGCCGGGATGCAGCCCCAGTACCTTGCTGGCGATGGGCAGGAAGAAGATCATCACGATGGCCCACAACGACACGATGGAAATGCTGATGGCCACGTGCTCCTTGTCCGCCTCCACCGCGCCGCCCACTGCGATGGACGCCGACACACCGCACACTGCGCCGCCCGCGCCCAACACCGCGCTGAACCGCTTGTCCAGCCCGAACACGCGCGTAGCGACGAAGTACATCGTGAACCATGTGCACAATGACACGATCGTCGCCTGCAGGAATGCGACCGGGCCCGCGGTGACGATGGCCGTGAGGGGCAGCGTAGCGCCCAGTAACACGATCCCGGTCTTGATGTAGTACTCGGTGCGCAGGGACGGCTCCAGCCAGGCGGGGAGTCGCACGAAGTTGCCCACCAGCAAGCCCAGGATGAGCGCCACCAGCGGCGCTTCCAGGCTGTAGGTGTGGAAGAAGCGGCTCTGGCTGACCGCCAGGATCAGCACGGACGTCACGAAGATGAGGGTGAATCCGACCACGAACTGCCGCGCCCGGAAGCCCATGATGGAGGTGCTGACCGTGAAGGTGCCGCCGAAGACGAGGAACAGGAGCAGGTACCACGGCCACGCCTGCGCGAAGTGGCTCGCGACCCGGGAAAAGGCGGTCCAGTCGCGGGGTGGGTTCACGGCGAGGGGCCCCAGCGTACTGCCTGAGAGGAAGAAGACGATCGCGCACACCACGATCCCCAGCCCCAGCCACACGGCCCACCAGTCTTCCTTCTGCCAGAATGATGGCGCACGGGATTCGGCAGGTGCGCCCGGACGAGGTGAGACGTCGCCACCGTTGGTCATGTGACGCTCTCCTGGGCACGCGGAGGAACGCGGCCATTCAGGCCGCCGGCGCATACGGGTCCATAGTATGTATGCCGGGGACCGGGCACCAGCGTAACGGATACGTCGTCGTGGACGTCTGGGGGACGCACGTGCAGGGTTCGAGCGGGCGCGATTGCGCTTATGTTCCGGGACCATCAGCTTCTCCCGGACCATTGCGTTCCCGGGGACGGGAGCGCCAATGCCACGACCGCTCCGCGCCTTGGTGCGTCGAGCGATGCTGCTCCCTCCGACGACCGTGCGATGAACGCCATGCGACGCAACTCGTTCGTGCTTCCCGTGGCCCTCGGCCTTGTGCTCATGCCCGCCGCCCTGCCCGCGCAGAGCCTGGATCCGCTTCTCGCCCACCGTTTCGGGCACCTCGCCCTGGCCTGCGTGCACCGGGAGTACCCGAACCAGATCTCCCACGTCATGCAGAGCGATGCCGACGCGAAGCCGCCGCGCGAACTCACCCCTGCCTTCTACGGCTGCTACGACTGGCACTCGTCGGTGCATGGGCACTGGCTGCTGGCCCGCGTGGCGCGGCTGCTGCCCGGCACGGCGCTGGCGGACAGTGCGCGCGCGGCGCTGGCGCAGAGCCTGACGCCGGAGCACATCGCGGGCGAGGTCGCGTACCTGGATGGGAAGGGGCGGGTGGCGTTCGAGCGGCCCTACGGCCTCGCCTGGCTGCTCCAGCTGGCGGCCGAGCTGCGTGAATGGAACGACCCGCAGGCGAAGGCGTGGAGCCGGGCCTTGAGACCGCTGGAGCGTGTAGCCGCCGACCGGCTGCGGGACTGGATGCCGAAGCTGGCGGACCCGGTGCGCATCGGGGAGCACGGGCAGACGGCGTTCGCGTTCGGGCTGGTGCACGACTGGGCGCGCATTGCACACGACACGACCATGTTGCGCCTGCTGGCCGAGCGGGTGCGGACGCTCTACATGGGCGACCGGAACTGCCCCATCGCCTACGAGCCGTCGGGCCAGGACTTTCTGTCGCCGTGCCTCGCGGAAGCCGACCTGGTGCGGCGGTTCCTGCCGCCGGTCCAGTTCGCCGCGTGGCTCGGCGGCTTCCTACCGGACATCCCCCTCCAGGACGACGGCGGCGCGTGGCTCAAGCCGGCAGTGGTCGCCGATCCCACCGACCCGAAGCTGGCGCATCTCGACGGTTTGAATCTGAGCCGCGCCTGGATGCTGGACGGCATCGCCAGCGACCTGCCGGCGGGCGATCCCCGCTTGCCCGCATTGCGCGCAGCCGCTGCGGCGCACCGGAAGGCGGGCCTGGCCGCGGTGACCGGCGAGCACTACGAGGGCGGCCACTGGCTGGGCAGCTTCGCGATCTACCTGGTGACGGAGAGAGGCATCGCGCGCTGAGGGCGTTTGGCGGCGCGTTTGCCCGGGCGCGGCCATGCAAGGTGGCAGGGCGCTCGCGCGGCCTTACGGCCGCACTCGCTGCAGGTAGCAGGTCAGAGTGGCCGGGTGGGACGGGTCGCGGGGGGACTGTTGCCTTCGCGGCGGGCGCTTCCGGGGCGTCCGAGGTTGGCGGCGTGGGACGGTTCGCGGCATGGCACGCCGCAAGGGTGGCAGTCCCGCCGCGACCGATAAGAGCCGGAAAGCCGGACCTGCCACCTGCAGCCGGCGCGATCGAAGGCCGCGCCGGCGCCCTGCCACCTGGCCAGCCGCATTGACGTGGGCTGTCCACGCGGCGTAGCGTAGACCTCCCGCAGTCGGTGCGCGCACCTCTCTCGAGGAGGCCGGACATGCGATCACGCTTCTCCCCCGTCCCGATACTGCTTGGCTTCTGCCTGCTGCGTCCACCGGCGCCCCTGGCGGCTCAGGCGCCTGCGCGGACGGGTCCCACCGACTCCGTCGAGCTGGGTGCGTTCCTGGACGGATTGATGACCGCGCAGATGAAGAACCACGACATCGTCGGCGCGACGGTCGCCGTGGTAGGCGACGGCCGGCTGCTGTTCTCGAAGGGTTACGGCTACGCGGACTGGGCGCAGCGGGCGCCGGTCGATCCTGCGACCACGATGTTCCACATCGGCTCCATCACCAAGCTGTTCACCTGGACGGCGGTCATGCAGCTCGTCGAACAGGGCAAGCTGGACCTGCGGGCGGACGTGAACGACTACCTGGACTTCAAGATCCCCGATACGTATCCCGGCCATCCCATCACGATGTGGAACCTGATGACGCACACGCCGGGCTTCGAGGACCGGAACTTCGGGCTGTTCAGTGCGACGACGGAACCGCGCGGGAAATTCCTCGCCGCGCACATTCCCGCGCGCGTCCGACCGCCGGGTGAGTACTCGGCGTACTCGAACTACGGCGCGGCGCTGGCCGGCTACATCGTGGAGCGGGTGTCGGGCGAGTCGTGGGAGCACTACGTGCGCGCGCACATCCTCGAGCCGCTGGGCATGCAGCACGCGGCCATGGAGCAGCCGCTGCCCGAGGACCTGAAGGCCGATATGTCCGTGGGCTACGCCCGGGGCGACGGTGCGCCCAAGGCGGGATCGTTGGAGTCGATCGTGCCCTTTGCACCGGCCGGCAGCGGCAGCGCCAGCGCGCAGGACATGGCGCGCTTCATGATCGCGCAGCTGCAAAACGGTGAGTACGACGGCCAGCGCATCCTCGCCGACTCCACCGCGCGGCTCATGCATACCCGTCAGTTCGGGCACGACCCGCGCCTGCCGGGCTTCGACCTGGGCTTCTACGAGCAGGACGCCCACGGCGTTCACATCATCGGGCATGGCGGGGACACGCAATGGTTCCATTCGGACCTGTCGCTCATGCCGGCGGAGAGCCTGGGCGTTTTCGTGTCGTTCAACACGGCGGGCGCCGGCGAGGTGAGCTTCGGGCCGTTCCTGGAACAGTTTCTCGACCACTACTTCCCGGAACCGCCCGCACCGAGGGTGGACTCGGCGTCCGAGGCCGGGGAGCCGGCCGGTTCTCAGACCGGCGACAGCGCGACAGGCGAGCGCGCACCGGACGTGAGCGCATACGTCGGGTCGTACGAGTTGAACCGGATGTCGTACACGACGGTCGAGAAGGTGACGGGGCTGCTGTCGAAGGTGTCGGTTCGGAAAGACGACGCCACGCCGGGCGGGCTCGTCGTGAGGACGCCGCTCGGGCTGCGACACTTCATACCGGCCGGCAAGAACCTGTTCCGGCAGACGGACGGCTCAGAGCGGGTGGCGTTCCAGGTGCAGAACGGGCTGGCCAGCCACTTCTTCGTCAGCGATGTGCCCATGATGGCCGCCGAGCGCATCGCGTGGTACCAGACGGCGACGTTCGGCCAGATCCTGCTGGTGGTGGCCATGCTGCTGTTCCTGACCGCCGTTCTCGCCCCACCCGTCCGCTGGCTGTTGCGGAAACGGTTCCCGCAGATCCCGCCCGTCATGGGACGGGCGCGCACCGCGGGGTGGGTCCAGTTCGCGGTGGCGGCGCTGGGCATCGTCGCCGTCGTCGTCCTGGCCATCGCCCTCGGCAACCCGGACGCCTACGTCGAGGGTCACGCCGGGCTGATCTATTTTGCGCTCACGCTCACGACCCTGGCGGCGGTGGCGACACTGGCGCTGATCTGGTACACGTTCGTCGTCTGGCGTCGCGGCCTGGCCGACCGGTGGGCGCGCATCCACTACACCGCCGTTACCGTGGGCGCGCTGGCGTTCGTGTATGTGCTGGTGCAGTGGAATCTGGTGGGTTGGAGAGTTTAGGTAGCAGGGCGCAGCCGCTGGCGCGGCTGCTTGCAGGTGGCAGGTGAGGGTTCGTTGTTCGGACGGTTCGCGGGGGGACTGCTGCCTTCTTCGCGTGCGCTACCCGGCGCTGGACCGTTAGCGTCGCGTCGCTGAACGCCCGGCGGTTGGCAGTCCCGCCGCGAACGGTCAGAACGGAACGCACGGACCTGCTACCTGCAGCCGGCGCGAAGCGCCGGCGCCCTGCCACCTGACCAGGGCGACCGATCGCCTCGCGCCCCGCGTTGACGGCGCGAACGGCCGGCATCCCCTTGCCACCGGACAGAACACGCTGTATTGTCGTCGCTTTCCCGGAACAATTGTTGATCCGGCTACGCCCTCCCAAGACGCGGCCGCGGTCGTTGCTCCCCACATCATTGGAGGTACCCATGCGTGGTGTCGTAGCGGTGGGCGTCGCGTTGCTTGTGGTCAGCGCGTGCGCTCAGCAGGACTCTGGCTCGGCGGGAAGTACGGCGAAGGCCGCGGGAAGCGCGGAGGCGGCCGCGCCGGCGGCGGCGCCGGCGGTCGTCCATTTCACGGCGAAAGACTTCTCCTTCGAGGGTCCGGACACCATCGCGTCGGGCATGACGACGCTGGTGCTGCACAACGACGGGCCGAGCCTGCACAACCTGGTGCTGATGCATCTAGAGGGCGGCAAGACGTTTGCCGATTTCAAGGCGGCCCTGGCCAACATGAAGCCAACCGACATGCCACCGGCCTGGGTGGTGCCATCCGGGGGCGTCAACCCGCCCGACCCGGGTGCGAACACGGAAGGGACGCTCAACATCGCGCCGGGTAACTACGCCGTGGTGTGCGTCGTGGACGTGCCCGACCACGTGCCGCACATGATGAAGGGGATGATCAAGGCGCTCACCGTGGTCCCGTCGACGGGGCCGGCCGCGCCAGCGCCGAAGGCGGACCTGACGGTCTCGGAGGTGGATTTCGCCTTCGGGTTCTCCGCGCAGCCCACCGCCGGGCATCACGTGATCAAGGTGGTGAACAACGGCAAGCAGGTTCACGAGATGGAGATCATCCGCCTTGCTCCCGGCAAGACGATGAACGACCTGATGCACTGGGGACAGACGTTCCAGGGCCCCCTGCCGGGCTCGTCGCTGGGCGGCTCGGCGCCCATGGTGCCGGGGACGGTGGAGTACGTGCCCATGGACCTGACGCCGGGCAACTACGTGGCGCTGTGCTTCATGCCGGACCCGAATACGGGGAAGCCGCATCTCGCGGAAGGCATGGTGTACCAGTTCACGATCTGACGAAGAGGTAGCAGGGCGCAGCCGCTTGCGCGGCTGCTGCAGGTAGCAGGTCTGGG
>JARRJS010000022.1:0-30185 GCA_037388885.1 Gemmatimonadota bacterium | reverse complement strand
GTCCAATCCGGCGGGCGCCTTCCGGCGCTGCCGGCGTGGAAGGTTCGTGGCGGGCCTGCAACCGTTCCGGCGTACGCCTTCGGACGATGCCCGCCGCTTCGGTAGCAGTCCCGCCGGGATCGGTCAGGACCGGAAAGCCAACCTGGCAACTGCAAGCGACCGTGGCCGCAGGCCGCGGTCGCGCCCTGTTACCTGACTTCCAGGGACACCGCGTCGCCCGCCCGCAACGTCCCGCCACGCTCCACGGCGGCGGAAACGCCGCCGCAACCGTCCTTGCCGGCGCTTTTCCAGGTGCTGCACCCCGCGCAGGCGGCAGTCCCGCCGCGAACGGAAAGAACCGGGAACCCAGACCTGCTACCTGCAGCCGGCGCGCAGCGCCGGCGCCTTGCCACCTGCCGAGGCCGGCTACCCGCCGCTCGAGACCCGCCCTCTCAGCGCCCGCCGCACGGCCGCGGCCGGCGGATTGTGCCCGCGCGCCAGATCGTAGGCCTTCTTGAACATGGCGTTGGCCTGGTCCTGCTTGCCCTGGCGCTCGTAGGTCAGCCCCAGCAGGTAGTGCATGAACGGGTCGCGGTTGTTGCCGCGCATGGCGATGGCCTTCTCCAGCTGGGTCTGGGCGGTCGGCAGGTCGCCGGTGTAGAGCGCGACGTAGCCTACCAGGTAGGGGAAGAAGCGCTCCTGCTGGGCGGCGACGGCGGAGTCGCTGTCCAGGGCCTTGCGCGCGGCTCCGATCTGGCGCTGCGCCTCCGCTTTGTCGCCCCGACGGGCGGCGATACGGCCCAGGGCGTGGGCCAGGCGGAAGTCCCAGAGGCTGGCGGGGTGCGTGCGCGGCTGCGGCTCCTGGAGGCCGTACTGGTGTCCTTTCCGGTACCACGTCTCCGCCGCGTCCAGGTCGCCGGCATCGATGCACACGCGGGCGCCTTCGTCGGCCAGCTCGCCCTCCTGGTAGAACGCGTTCTGCGGGTCGGCCTGCTCCTGTGAATGCCAGTACGCCATGGCCATCTGCTCGTACTTGAGCGTGTTGGCGCAGTCCCCGTCGAAGGCGTAGGACATGGCCATGGCGCGTTGCGCCTGCGCCTTCGCGGCGGGGTCGGCGGCCGAGTCGATCATGGCCTGGAAGATCTGGCGGGCCTGCGCCGTCTTGCCCTGCAAATCCAGCTGCATCGCTTCGCGCATGGGGCCCGACGGGCCGCGCCGCTGCTGCTGCGCCGTGAGCGGGCGGCTGACGGACAGCGTCGCGCCGAGAACGGTGGCCAGGGCCGTCAGCGTGCCGAGCGATGGGGGCCGGACACGGAATCGTGCGGTCGGCATGGTCTTCTCCGGCGATGGGGGTCGATGGGGTGGCCGGGCGCGCGAGCGTGAGGGGAGTCGCGCTGGTCCGGCGCGAACGTGTCCGATCAAGGTGTGGGCGCAGGGCAGTCGGGCACAAGAGGTGGTTCCAAGTACCAGGTAACAGGGCGCTCGCGCGGCCTGCGGCCGCACTCACTGCAGGCAGCAGGTCAGGCCGCCGGGGTAGGATGGTTCGCGTGCGGCCTGCGGCCTTTTTCGCCTGCGCCACGCCGGGCAGACACTCGCTGTTTCCAGCCACCTGCGTCGGACATGCCACCTGCAGCCGGCGCGCAGCGCCGGCGCCCTGCTACCTGTCCAGTCCGGCCTTGCGGGCCACCAGGAACGGCGCTGCGCCCGCGAACAGCGGCAGATGCTCGTCCGGCACACCGGCGTCCCGGGCGTACGACTCCACGTTGCGCCGGATCACGCGCACATCCGCGAAGCCGGCGGCACGCGCGAGCTCGGTGAAGGCCTCGTCGTCGTAGAAGTTGAGCCGGGACGCCATGGGTTCGGGCGCCGCCGGCGTGCCCTTGAGCTCCGGCTCGAAGCCCTGCACGACGACGCGGCCGCCGGGCGCGAGCGTGCGGCGGATCTCGGTGAGCGTTCGCACGGGGTCCGGCAGGAAGCCGAGCACGCCGGTCATGGCCGCGCAGGTGAACGCGTCGTCGGGGAAGGGCAGCCGGTCCGCGCCGCCCTCGATGATCTCGAGCCGGCCTTCGCCGATGGCGTCGGCGTTGAGCCGGCGGGCGACGCGCACCATCTCGGGGCTGTGGTCGATGCCGGCGCCGCGGCAGCCGCTGGCGAGGGCGTCGTGCAGGAAGGCGCCGCCGCCGCAGCCGATGTCCAACAGCCGGTCGTCGGGGGTGAGGGCCAGCTCGTCGAGGATCGCACGAAAGTACGGCCGGTGGTACAGCGGGTCGCGGTAGAAGGCGCTGGACCCCGGACCGGACGGGCGCCGGGCGTGCCGGTCCGTGTACCAGTCGCCGAAGGCGGCCGGAGTAGTGGCGTGGAGCAACGCCGCAGCGGCGGCCATGGCGAACCAGCCGGCGGCTTCCGCGCCGTCCTCCAGCAGCGCACCCCAGCCACGGTGCTCGATAATCAACCGGGCGCCGTGGTCCGCCGGTTCGACGCGCGCCTCCACTTCAGTGACCGCATCCGGCTGCCAGGGCGCCGGCCGCCAGCGGAGGCGCATGTGCCCGCCCGGCTCCCAGGCGACGACGCGGCCCAGGTCGACGTCGTCCTGCGTAACGCGCCCGTCGGGGCCGGCTTCGAACGCGATACCTGCACGGCGCAGGCCGCCGACCAGCTCCGCCACCAGCGCGTCGAAGGCGGCGGCGGGCTCCAGCGCCACGTCGAAACTCAGCCGCAGTGTGCCTCGGTCCTTGTCCATGCATGCTCCGTCTGCAGACCAGAACGACCGCGCGACGCGCTCGGTCGCCGGACCGCGTCAACGGTCGCGACGTTCACGATCCACTTGCAGGCGGAATCGTGTCGGTATCCGCCGGCGCCGACCGGGCGCGCATGCGTTCCATGATCATCTGCCGGAGCTCGGGAATGTGCGGTTGAATCAGACGCTGGCCCAGCTCGGCTCCCTGCCGCAACAGTTGCGGCATCATCTTCACACTCTTCTGCCCGGTGGGCGTTTTGTAGAACGCTATCATCTGGTGCAGCTCGGGTTCCGTGAACGCCTGCGCGTACATCCGGATGTACTCAGGGCGAAGCTTGTCCCAGGTCATGTACTTGTCCATGAAATCAACGAGGACATCGCGCACGCTGCCGAGCGCGGGGTTCTGCGAGATCATCCCATCGATCATGGCCTGTATGGATGCGTGGGTGTTCTCCTGGACATGAAGCAGGTCCAGAAGCTCCGCGGCCGCCTTTTGCCGGCCCGTCAGCGTTTCCTGCCCGTGGACCCCGACCGTGCCCACACAGAAAAAGAACAGCGTCAACACCACCGTGCGGATGCGCATGCAATGCCTTTCTGGAAAGAGTCGACGGCCGTTGTGGCCCGGGAAGCGTTCGGCCGGCGTGGCGGCGGTGACCCGCCGCCCGGTCGTCATCCGGATGACAATATATCGACTGCCGGTCGGCGTGGAGCCACGGCGCGAGCTCCTCGTCGGCAAGCCGGGGCTTGTTACGGGTTCCAGGTGAAGGCAATCCCAACAACCAGCACGTGCAGTGGCGTGGGCGACTGCTCGCCGGGGCCGGGGCGCCGGAGGGCGCTCGCGTAGTCCGAGATGTACAGCGCCAGTCCCGGAACCCGCCGTGGCGCGGACAGCTCCAGCCCGAGACGGAACGCCGGCCGCGTCTGGGCCCGGATGAACCGGTCGATGATGTCGCCGCTCAGCTCGTCGTACTCGAACGGGTAGTGCCCGACGCCGACGCCCGCCGCGCCGCCGACACAAAACAGGCCGCAGAGCCGGGCCGGGCGGACGGCCAGCGATGCTGTGAGCCACCAGAGCGGACCCGACCGACCGTCCTGCAGCAGAGGCCCGTTGCCCTGTTGGAGGCGGGCATCGGGAAGCTCGTCGAAGTCCAGCCGCAGGCCGAACACTCCTGCGCCGAGCGGGATGCCCGCGCCCACGCCGAACCCGGCCGTGGGCTTCGGTCGGTGCTGGTAGTCGAAGGCGGGCTCCCAGCCACGCACCACCAGTCCTGCCAGGTGTGTCGCCCACGTGCCCCGGACCTGCACGAACGGGCCCGGCGCACCCTGGGCCGTCGCCTGCGTCGGGTGCAGGAGCAGCCCGGCCAGGAGACAGGCGGTCCACGACAGGTTGGCCGCCACGCGTCGCGCGTTCTTCATGGCGACCTCCGGGGTGACAGGTGGTTCCCGGAAAGAACGCGTGCCACGCCGGCCGCATGACGTGCCGGCGACGAGCCGCCGACGGTCACCGTCACCCGTCCTTCGCCGCGTAAACGATCCGCTCGATGGGCGTGGACGTGAGCACGCGGCCCGTCGGGGTCACGTACCGCTCGGCCAGCTCGTCGTACCCGAGATGCTCGACCACGCGCCAGCCGTACGCCTCGAGGAAGCCCGCCACATCATCCGGGTCGAGCCCGAAGTGCCACGTCCTGTCCTTCACGACGTATTTGTCGTAGAGAGCGTCCTGTCCGTGCTTCGCCCGGCCGTCGATGAGGTCCTTGCGCACGTACGTGAACAGCAGGCGGCTGCGGGCCGCCGCGCCGGCCAGGAAATCGAACATGCCCCGGACCGCCGCTTCCGTCAGATATTGCGTGACGGCTTCGGCGACGAAGAACGTGCGGCGGTGTGGCGAGTAGCCGTTCGCGGCGAGGGTGGTGGTCAGGTCGTCGTGCTCGAAGTCCATCGCCACGAGCATGACGTGGGCCGGGATCTGCCCGAAAAGCTTCCTCAGCCGGGTCCGCTTGGGCTTGATGTTGCGCGGCAGGTCGAGCTCCCACACGGGCACGTCCACCAGGGCGCTCAGACGGCAGGCGCGCGTGTCGAAGCCGGCCCCCAGGTTCACCACCGCCTCGATCTTCCCCGCGGCCTCGACGAGCCTGTCGTCGATGTAGCGTTTCCGACACAGCATGCCGCCCCAAATGCCGGGCATGCGCTTCTCGCTGCTGCGGATCATCCAGTCGCGTGCGGGGCGCGGGCGCACCAGCCACAGGAACGCACGCAAACCGAACGGCAGGATGCGGCCGGCCAGGTCGTCGTCCACGACGCGTTGGGCCTGCGGGAACGTGTGCTCGAGGGCGATGACCGACATGGGGCCGGGTCCGGTCTGCGCGGCGGCTCGGGTCATGTCTGTCCTCCGGGCACCGGCGCGGGCCGCATGCTCCGGTACATGCGTACGGCCAGCCAGACGGACGCCGCCGCGACGGCGGCGAAAACGACGAGTGGCGGCAGCTCGAGTCGCCCTTCGAAGGACCACGCCGACAGCAGCATGGCGCAAATAGCGGCGGCCATGGCGAAGGCGTGGACGGCCACGGCCGGGCTCAGCAGGTAGCCGAGCGGCCTGCCGCGCCACGCCGTGAAGCCGGTGAGCAGGGCCAGCGGCACCATCAGGCCCAGGTCCAGCGCCTGCACGACCAGCGTCGTCTGGCCCAGCAGCACGCCGTCGATGCGGCCGCGCAGCGCGCCGCCTATGCGCGCCAGCCACATGAGGAGCAGCAGCGCGGCCAGCAGGAACGACAGCACGGCCACGCCGCGCCCCGGAAACCGGTCGGAGAAACGCGCGGGCAGGCCGGCCAGCGGGATGGTGGCGATGATCCAGCCCATGGCCACCAGGCTCAGAGCGTAGATCGCTATGAACAGGAGGAACAGCGGCCCCAGCGCCCAGGTCACGGCGTACATCAGGTACTGGTAGAACAGGTAGGCGAGGATGCCGACGGCGAACAGTCGTGCGGCGAGGCTCTTGCGCCGCAGGCCCGGCAGGGCGAAGAGCAGTGCGGGCACGGCGAAGAAGAGGGTGACGATGTCCCAGCCCACGCCCTCGGCGACGAGGCGCCGGGCGTTGTACGCGTAAACGCCGGTCGTCGCCATGGCGTAATGCTCGCCCCGGACGCTCACCACCGGCGTAAATCCGTCCGCGCCGCGCAGGAACACGCCAGCCGCCGCGGCGATGGCGGCGAGCAGGGCGACGGCGAGGCAGAGCGCGACGAGGCCGTTGCGTGGGCGGTTGGTCATTGCCAGTCACGCTCCAACCGCAGGCTGCAGGCGTCGGAGGAACAGGACCCCGACGTCTGCGCCCGGCCCGGCCCCGCGGCGGCGAGGGACAGGGCAGGAACCATCAGGACCGTCAACAGCGTGGTCCGCTTCATGGTCAATCTCCTGTTACAGCGATTGAAGGTTGGAGCCCGTCATGAAACCGGTCGTGGGCTACGAGGAAGCTATCCGCCGTTGCGGAGCGTCGCTTCCAGACTGCGTCTCAACGCCCGCGTGGCGTCCAGCAGCTGCCGCAGGTCCGAGACGCGGTTCTGGGAGATGATGGTCTGCATGAAGAGCGCGCGCTCCAGCGCCGGCGCGCGCCAGGTCGTGGGCCCGGTGGGCTCGGCGAACGCCGCGCCCCACACCCCCTGGATGGGCACCGTCTGGATCAGGTCCTGAACGTTGCGGTGGAACGTGCCGGTCCAGTCCTCGATCTGCTTCGCCGTGCCTGCCAGGATGCCGGCGTAGGAGGCGATCTGCGCACGCACCGAGTCGTTGCGGATCAGGTTCAGGTCGCCCGTCTGGGCGATGGCCGTGTACGTCCCGGTCATGGGAAAGAACACCGAGAAATGGAAGGCCTCGGTTCGCCAGGCGGACAGGGTGTCTTCGGGCGGCAGGGCGGTCGTGGCGTGCAGAGCGGCAAGCAGCCGGTAGGCCACGGCGAGGGCGCTGCTGTCTTCGTTGATGGCGGCAACGACGCGACGCTCGTTGTCGCGCGTCGTCGCGAGCAGCTGTTGGAGATCGATCTGCTCCCGCTGGCGTTCCTGGTGGCCCTGGCTCCAGTCGCTGACCCACAGCGCGACCAGCACGCCCAGCACGATGACGGCGAACTCGCGAACCCACCGCTGGACGGCCTTCCGGTCGAACTTCATCCTGCCCTCTCCATCATCGGAACAGTGATCTCCGCACCTTCAGCCATGCGCGGCCCAGGGGCCCGCTCCGCCACAGCCGCTGCTCCGCCACGATGCGGTCCCAGTCGACACGCGTGAGGCGGTGCCACGCGCCCACGAGGAGGCAGACGACCGCCGCACCGAGGCCGACCAGGCCGAGCCCCAGCAGGGGCCGACTTCCGGACGCCGTGCTCCACAGCACCAGCGCGGCGCCGCCCACGAAGAGCGCCATGCCCGCGACGAAGAACCAGTCGGCGCGACGCACGGTCATCGGAACGCCGGCGTGAGCAGTGCGAACAGCCCGAGGCCGGCGGCCATCATCACCCGGTTGTATGGATGGCCCTCGCCGGCGCCCAACGGTCGGCTCCAGACCAGGATCGCGGCGCACCCGATGATGGCGAGGGCGGCCGGGAGTGGCGAGTGAAGGGACGTGTTGCCGCAGGAACGGAAGACCATTCAGGACTTCTTCTTACGCCGGGTGGGACGCCAACACTATCACACACCAATAGAAGATGGACCCCAAGAAAGCAAACACGATAGCGGCGGTGCTTGGTTCGTCGATCGGCTCAGTACAGGTGCGTGATGGCGATGTTCCCGAGCTTCTCGGCCAGGTACTCTGCGGCGATGCGCCGGTGACAGTGGTCCGGCCGATCCTCACTGCACAATAGGCACCCCATGTCAAGCAGGGAGCGATCGACGGCGTTCTCGATCTTCCGGTCCTCGATGAGCCGCCGGTACTTCTCTTCGAATGCCGCCCAGTCCTTCCGTTTGCGCCCCGTGTCGATGATCTCCTGCGTCGGCGTCAGTTCCGTCAGGTACACGTATTCGATCCCGGCGATCTCACGCAGGAAGAACCGCAGGTCGTCCTGTTTCGCGAATCCGGCCAGCTGCGACGAGTTGTTGAGCCGGACATCCAGCACGCGGCGCACACCGGCGTCGCGCAGCAGGGTGAAGAAACGCTCGGCGGACTTTTTCGTGAAGCCGATGGTGAAGAGGGAGATGTCAGGCATGCGTGATCGTCCCGGTAAGGAAAACGCCCCGGCCCGCGACGAGCCGGGTCCTCGTCATTCTTTCAGGCTACCTGCATACGACAGCTTGCCTTCGGAGAACCGCCCGGAGACGACGAGATCCCCGTTGATTCCGCCGCGAAGGGCCAGCTTTCCCCGGACGGCGCCGCCCTCGCCTACCTGCGCCGTATACCAGAATGTGGCGGCGGCTGCCCGGCCGTTCACTGCGCCGTCGAACGTGCCGTGGGCGATCCACCGCTCGTCGAACGTACCCGGTGGAGAACCGCACGGGCCCGCGACCAGGATCCGGTAATTCGCTTCCAGGCGTCCGGTCAGCGTTCCGGAGACCTCGTAACGCTGGATCAGGTCGACGACGCATGCGCCGCCGGCGTCCACGCGAACCGGCGGAGCCGCCGGCGGGCCGACGGGCACGAACGTGCCCGAGGCGTGCCTCTGGACCGTTCCTTCATTCGCTCCGGCGAGGATCAGGATTAGACCGGCCAGGAGGGCGTTCCTCATGGTGTGTCGGCCTCCGACTTTGGGTCGTGCAATTGCGACGGGGGCGAACCGGCATGCGGCTCGCAGCAGGCTGCCGTTGCGCCTATCGGGCCGCGCGGATCGCCGTCACGTACTGACGGAACTCGCCACTCGTGACCTGCGGCGCGCCCTTGTCCCAGAACAGCTGGTTGTCGGGCGAGCCCAGCAGCGAGTATGCGATGCCTCCCAGGGCCTCCGACGGGCCGTTGGTACGATAGTCGGCCTCCAGAACCGTCCAGAGCAGGGACAGGTGCCGGCCCCACCGGACGGCCTGCTCGTACGTCAGGTCGTAACGTTCTACCAGCGCCTGCTCCAGCGGCTCGAAGCCGTCGACCGTCTTGATCTGGGTGAGGATCGATGGCAGCGGCGAGTCTTCCAGGAATGCGCCGTTGAAGGCGGCCGCACGGTCGAGCACGGCCTGGCGCTCCAGGACCAGCGTGTTGTAGCGGACCTCCTGCACCAGGATGATCAGCGACACAAAGATGGCGATGCTGGCCGCGATCTCCGCCCAATGGGACCACTGCTCGAGCTTCATGGCGCCCTCCGGGGTACGCGCGTCGCGAGCGCGACGAGCGGCCGCTTCAACAGCTCCCGGTACCCGTAGACGAGCGCGCTGCTCACCGCGTACGCCGACACGGTCAGGATCACGGCCTTCCACAGCGATGGGATCCCCGTGTCCAGCAGCAGCAGCGCGATTCCGCCCACTACGACGAGGTGGATGATGTAGACGCCGTAGGAGCTCTCGCTCAGCGCCTTACCCAGCCTGCCCTGCCGGTTCCACCAGAATCGGCCGCCAACCAGCAGGAGGTAGAGTAGCATCAACAGGGACAGGTAGAAGCCGATCCACATCACCAACAGGTCGACAGGTAGCGAGACGAAGTACTGCCCGGGCCGGAGGAAGAAGTTGAGTAGCACGATGACGTAGAGGTCCAAGGGGATCCACGCCGTGCAGGCCGCCGCGATGTAGAGCCCCTTGCCTTTGCGTTCGGTTTCGAAGACCCGCAGCCGGAAGGACAGCGCGCCCAGCAGGAAGACCAGGAAGTACATCAGAAGCCGCTCGTTCTGGAAGTCCAGCAGGGGCGTCTTGGTCCAGCCGGTGTGCCCCGTCACGCTCAGAGCGAAGCTGTAGCCGACGCCCAGCACGAAGATGACCGCCACCGCAGCCGCCATCGAGATGCGCGGCGGCCGGATCTTTGCTTTCGAGCCGGCCCAGAACAGCGCGTCGAACAGGAACAGGACCGGCAGGAACCACAGCCAGCTCTGGCTGAAGATGCCGTTGCTGAAATGGAAATACGTCGTCCAGTGTTCCTGCGGCAGTCCCCGGGAGTAGAGGAAGATGACCTTGTAGAGCGGCACCAGCGTCAACATGGCGATGAGCCAGGGGATCATCAGGCGCCGGAACCGGTGGGCCAGGAAGCCCACGCCCGGCCGCCTCCTCAGGGACACCGTCGCCAGGTATCCGGAGACGAAGAAGATGACCGGCATGACGAAGATGTCGACAACGAGATTCACGATGCCGACGACATCGTTCGTCGAAGGGTCGTCCACCAGCCAGAACGAGGCGAAGATGCCGCTGCTCTCGTAGACCGCGCCGGCGTGGTACAGGACCACCAGGAAGATCATGGCGGTCCGGAGGTTGTCCAGGAAATGGATCCGGGTCGCGGCCGGGTGTGGCCCGGCGGTGGTATGTAGACCGGCGGCTGGCTGCTGTCCGGTGGTCGCCATCCGAAGCTCCTCGTGGTTGCGGGGAATTCGGTACGATCAGGTGGGTGGAACGATGCCCCAAGCTAATGGCTGTCCCGTATCGGCGCGATGCCGGCGTTTGCAGGTTGAGAATGTGGGTCTGGGCGACGATTGCGCGGCCCCGGTCACGGGCGGTGGCCCGGCTCATCGAGAGCCCATCACCACGGCAGAATGAACCACAGCCACTTCCACCACAACACCTTACCTCTCACGGCGGACACGAGCAGCAGCACCGCCAGCAGCGCTGCCACGGCAGTTGCCAACGCGGCGACGAGTCCCGCGTCCCGGATCATGCCGGCGAGCCACACGGCCAGACCCGCGAACGCCGCCCCGAACGCCGCGACCACCACGCGCATGACCGGCGGCAGCTCGAACGTGGCTTCGTCCGATGACGTGCTGTCCAACCCGTCTGCGGTCTGGCGATCAGCCGGGTAGGGAATCAGGTGGTCCGTAGCGGAGCGGACATCCAGCATCCCTTGAGGCACGCCCCGCTGCACCAACGCGGCCCGGACGCCCGGGATCCACTCGTCGTCCTCGACGAGGGCCAGCACCCTGCCCTCGAACGACCGGACCGTGACCAGCCCCTCGATGCGGTCCGCTTCGGCTTCGATACGACGCGCGATCACGTCCCATTCATCGCTCATAGGGTTGGAATCCTCCGCGTCCATGACCCTGCGGTTTCGCGCGTGGGTGCTACTGCGCCACGATGCGAACCGACCGGTAGATGTCCAGCTGGACGCCGGCTGCGGCCCGGTTCGGCGCCTCGCCTGTCATGTGCATCGGTTTGCCGGTATTCCATCGGGCGCCCGTTTCGAACATCCCATCGTTCTCGATGATCCAGAGATCGACCTGGACTCCACCCACGAGTTCCGTGGTGCTGTAGAAGGGGGGCACCGATGCCTCGACCGACACCGGCGGCGGACGTGGTGGCGTCTTCCCGCCACCTGCGACCACCGCTCGCACGCGTTTCGTGACCCCGTTTGTGCCCACGCCCCACGCCCAATGGATCTTGCCTCCGTCGCCGTGCCAGGCGCGCGTGCCTGTCGAGGACCAGTCTTCCGGGACACAGAACGTCACACCATCACCCGACACCTGGTGCCAGTCCCGCAGATCCGGGCGCGTCGTGCACGGCGGGAGTTGGTTCGCTTCGACCCGGGCCTGGCCGGCCGATGCACAGCCCACCACGAGACTTCCCAGGACGATGGCCGTCAGGAGTCGACGCATCTGCTCCATCCTTTCGGGACTGTCAGGAGGACCATTCAGCCGCCGGGTTCGGCCAGTAGCGGCCTCACCTTGGCCGCGAGCTGCCGGTAGCTGTGGCCGCTGAGAGAGTAGTCACGGATGTACCCGTCGCCGTCCAGCACGTACGTGGTCGGGAACCCCTGGAACCCGCGGCGGAACGGCTCGGGCAGGGCCGACACGTCCGGCACGTAGCCGTTCAGCCCGGGCATGGCGTGGTCCCGGGCGAAGCGCAGCAGCTTGCGCCGGGACTCGCTGGAAAGCGTCAACACGACGACGCCCGAATCCGACCACACGCGCTGGAGGCGATCCAGGTCGGGCAACTCCTTCACGCAGCCGACGCACCACGTCGCCCACAGGTTGACTACCACGACGCGCCCGCGCAGGCCGGCGAGCGTTGCCACGCTGTCGTCGTCTACGAGGCGGAAGGCGAAATCCGGAGCCGGCCGGCTCAATTCCTCTGCCGTTGGCGGGTCCGGCGGCGGCGCCGCGTGCACGAGGACGGACGCTGCCAGGCCCGCTGCGCCTACGCCCGCCATCGCCAGACCCGCGAAGGCGCCCAGCCACGGCAGGACACGCCGCCGTCGCTCACGACGCCGCAGCAGGAGGTAGATGATGCCGGCGCCGACCAGGACGAAGCCGGCGCTGGCCAGGCGCACGAACAGCAGGTTCATCGCCGCCTCCACGTGATGCTGCCGTCGGTCCTGATCTCGTACAGGTAGTGCTCGGTGACGACGAGCTCGGGACGACGCGGTCTGCGCGCGAGCACCAGGAACACGTCGCTGTCCTGTGGCAGGTCCGACGTGACGACGGTGTGAACGCCCGAAACGGCGCTGTCGGGTAGCGCCTGGTTCAACAGCGCGCGATGCATCCGGTGCTTGGCCAGGATCTCGTTCCCGTCCGGGCTCACTTCGTACCGGACGTCCGCGCCGAACGGGAACGCCCGCGGATCGGTCTGCGCGGGCAGGAAATAAACCCAGTACCCGCCCCCGGCCCGAGGAAGGACGTAGCTGTTGTACGGTCTGCTCGGCGTCCCGAAGTCGGACATGGCCGTGTGGAGCGCGCGGGCCTCTCGAAGCTCCGCCTCCGGCAGAGGGGATGGGTGCGGAAGACGCCGGGCCACAAAGGTGTCGGGCCGCGTGGCTTCCGTCGCGACGTAGATGTCGAGCAATGTGTCCCGGGCCGGTGTGAGGCGGGCGAAATGGACGACCCAGTGCCCGTCCGGCTGCCGCACGGCGAGCATCGTGTTCGCGGTGTGGAGATCGGGGTGCAGCGCCATGAGGGCATCCGTCGCGTGCCACGCGGCGCGGTCGTACGCGGCGAGGAGTCGTCCTCTCGCCGTGATCGCGGCCAGAACGGAGTCGTTGGGGACGCCCGCCGCCTGGGCCGCGCCTGCGCGCGGCAGCAGCGACAGCACGACGACGAAGGCCATCTTGCGCATGAGGATCACCCGCCGCCGGACGCGGGGCCGGTTTCTTCCGGGTCCCGCGGGCATGGCGTCCTGCGCAGCCGTGTCGGCGCACGCGCCAAACGCCCCGTGTCACTGTCGACGGCGATCTCGCCGACGTAGTCGTCGCCGGCCTGCGCGCCCCGGAATATCGTCGCCACGAACCCGGTGCCGAAGACCACTCGCAGGGAATCGTCGGCCGGCCCTGCCCACGCATAGCGAGCGATCCTGGGACCGCGGACCCGCCCCTGGATGTCAGTCGCTACGAGATACTTCGGCGGACCCGCCGGCCAGTGGTACTGCCAGTGCAGCCACAGGCTGTCCGGGAACCAGAGCGTGCGGTCCTCATCGAATCGGAAGTCCGGATCGCTCCAGGCCCCGCGCTCGACGACGTAGCAACCCACCCGTCGGTCTACCGGCCCCGGCGGATGGTTCTCCGCCGGCTCCACGCGCCGCCAGTCGCTCGGGCCCACGAGCCATTTCGCCGGCGTGCCCGGGCTGTGGCCGGTACGCAGGACGTACATGGCGATGGCCAGGTTGTGTCGATTGTGAATCGGCGTGGTCCTCACGGTCGTCTCGAAGGGGTTCGTCGTGTGGATGTAGAGCCCCGACGCGTCCAGCGTGTCGGTCACCGCGTACTGCCCCGGCACGGGGACGGTGCCGAACACGAGGTCCCCCCGTTCTCGCAAGAGGAGGAGGTCGAGCGTCTCGTCGGGCGCGTCACGGCGCACCACAGTGCCGCCGCGCACGAACAGGCCGTCCACGGTGTCACGAGGGGCTGGAACCTGCTGCGGCTTCCGTGACGCCGGTTGCGGGGCCCAGCAGGCCGGCAGGAGGAATACGAGAACCGGCAACAGCACGGTTCGGCGGGGCCGGCGTTTCGTCCTCGAGGCGGGTCCGCCTACGGGTGGGTCGTCCATCCAGGTTTCCTTCGCGGGCGGGTGAGCCTGCCGATGTGATCTCGTCCTGCGGTAACGATACTGTGGGATCCGGACGGGTGCGGCACAAGGCGCGGACCACCTGCGGACGGACCACCTGCGGACGGTGCACCAGTCGCCAGTTTCGTCTCATCGCCGCTTGGTTCTGTCCCGAGACTTGGAGGCGATCGGCGGACAACCCGCGTCGCGCCGACGGCTCGCGCTCAGCATTGACCAGGGAAACTGCCGTTTCCCACAGGATCGGTCCTCTCGGGACGATGGGCTACTCGGATAGCCCGATCGGCCAGAACTGGCGACTGGTGCACCGTCCGCGTTTCACTGCGACAGCGTGACCCGACCCCGTAGCGGCAGATCCGCCGAGGAGTCCCCGAGGCCGATCCGGTATTCACCGGCGTCGACCAGCCAGCCGCTGGTCCCAGCGTCCCAGTGAGCGAAGGCGGTGGCATCCAGCGTGAACGTCAGGTGCCAGGTCTCGCCCGGTCCAAGCTGCACCTTCCTGAACGCCTTCAGCTGCCAGGGCGGCTCGCCGGCCGAGGACGGTTGACCCACGTAGACCTGCACGACGTCGGCGCCGGGACGCTCGCCGGTGTTCGCGACGTCTGCGGTGACCATGACGGTGCCACCGGCCGCCTGCGACACCCGGAGGTTGCTGAATCGGAACGTCGTGTACGACAACCCGAAGCCGAACGGGAACAACGGCGTGATGTGGCGCGCGTCGTACCAGCGGTAACCCACCTCAAGGCCTTCGGAGTATGCGACCCGGCCGTCCACGCCTGGCCACCGCGCTGGGCTCGACGCCGGGACATCGGCGAGGCTTCTGGGGAAGGTCACGGGTAGCTTGCCCGACGGATTGACGTCGCCGAACAGTACCCGGGCGATGGCGTTGCCGTCCTCCTGGCCGGGGTACCATGCCTCCAGCACAGCGGCCACGGAATCGATCCAGGGCATGGTGTCCGCCGAGCCCGTGTTCAGCACGACGATGGTGTGCGGGTTGGCGTCGGCCACCGCACGGATGAGGACGTTCTGCTCGCCAGGCAGGTCAATGTTCGCCAGATCGGCGCCCTCGGACTCGAAGGCGCCGGCGAAGACCACGGCGACGTCCGACGAGTCGGCCAGGGCGACGGCCTGGTCCATCAGCGACGGGCCGCCGGGCACCAGCCAGCCGAGGCTCACGGTGTCGCCGCCCCCGGCCTGGTAATAGTCGACTTCGATGCGCACCGGCTGCCCGGACGTGAGCGTGATCTTTCCGGTCTCCAGCGTGGGGCCTTGGTTGCGCCAGTTGTCGATGACCTGGACGCCGTCGACGAACAGCCGACTGCCGTCGTCGCTGGTCAGGCCGAAGGTGTACTCGCCCGTCGCTGGCGGCGTCAGCGTGCCGGTCCAGCGTGCGGACCAGTGCTCCGCGCCCACGCCTGGCACCGGCGGCCGGTGGTGCCAGTTGAAGCCGACGGTCGAGTCCACCCGCGTGGTCACCGGAGAGCCGGACAGTGTCGTGTTGTCGTAGAACCGGGCGGCCAGCCCGCGGCCGCCGCCGGAATCCGGCGTCAGGTAGCGCGACGGCACCGGCGGCAGCTCACCGTTCGGCGGCAGCGCGCCCTGGGCGTATCGCACCTCCACCCCGCGGCCGGCCCGCCTGGCGATGCCCTGGAAGGGGGTGACGACGTACGGCGCGACGACGGCCGCGCTGCCGCCACCGCCGCTCAACGCGTACTCCCCGGCGTCGGGCCCGATGACCGCGATGGAATGCACGGCTCGCGGGCTCAGCGGGAGCAGGCCGCCTTCGTTCTTGAGGAGCACCGTGCCTTCTTCGGCGACACGGCGGGCCACGGCGGCATGCTGATCGTTCGTCACGACCGATGCGGAGTCGCCGGTCTGGCGGCGGTCGAAGAGATGGAAGCGGAATTCCTGGGTGAGCACGCGGCGGACCATGTCGTCCAGCCGCGACTCGGGCACCCGGCCGGCTTGCACGGCGACCCTCAGCGTGTCACCGAAGTAGCGGCTGCCGGGCATCTCCATGTCCAGGCCGTTCAGAGCGGACGCCACGGTGGAATGCGTCGCACCCCAGTCCGACGTGATGAAGCCGGGGAACCGCCAGTGCCCCTTCAGCACGGTGTCCTGGGTGAAGGCGTCCTCGCACGCGTACGCGCCGTCGATGGTGCTGTATGCACACATCACGGACGACGCGCCCGCCTCCTCGATCGCCGCCTCGAACTGCGGCATGTAGATCTCGTGCAGCGTGCGCCGGTCCACGGCCACGTCGTCCGCCGGCGTGTTCCGGTACGTCTCCTGGTTGTATGCCACCCAGTGCTTCACCTGCGCCAGCACGCCGGCGCCCTGCACGCCCCGGATGTAGCCGACTCCTATCCGCCCGGACAGATACGGATCCTCGCCGTACGCCTCGAACGCGCGGCCCCAGCGCGGGTCGCGGACGATGTTCACCGTCGGGCCGAGATTCACGTTCGCGCCCTTGCCCCACTCCTCCTCGCCCACGACCGCCCCGTACCGTCGGGCCAGCGCCGTGTCCCAGCTCGCCGCCAGCGCCACCGGGGCGGGTAGCTGCGTGACGCCCGTCATGCCGTCCGCAACGCCAGCAGGCCCGTCTTCGAGGTTCAGCGCCGGAATGCACAGCCGGGGAATGGCCGGGACATAGCCCACGTACGACGACCCTCGCGCGCCGTGCACCAGCGCGATCTTCTCGTCCAGCGTCATGGCGGACATGACCCGGGCGACGCGCGTGGCGATGGGGGCAGTCGAGCCGACCCAGGGGCAAGCGGTCGCGGGGGCTGGAGCGGCCGCCACGGCTGGCGCGGCTGGAGCGGCCGGCGCCGCGGGACGGGGCGGTGCCGGCGGCGCGCAGGACACCAGCCACACCGCGGCCGCCGCGGCAAGCACCCGCAACGTTCGTTCTGCCTGGTCGTTGGGTCCGGACATGTCAGCACTCCACATCGGTGTCACTTCTTGATGAGACCGAACAACACGAGCCGCTCCACGCCGAGTTCGTCGACGCGGCTGCCAAGCACGTAATCGCTGCCGATCTCAAACGGCCGAAAACCCTCCGGGAGCGCAATCGAGCCCAGCCAGCGGCCGTCCGGCGCGACGACATCCCACTGCGTGCCACGGTCCCAGGGCAGGCGGTACCGCTCGGCCCGCACGGGGGCTCATCGCTCGGCCTTCCATTCCCTCTCCGCTTCGTACGCCGGTAGCGGCGGCGATTCGGCTTCGCGTTCGCGCATGCGTTCCGCCAGCCACTGGAACCATTCCAGCAGCGTCGGCCGGTCCTGTGCCGCCCGCTCCTCCCGGACGTATCGCTCCAGCTTCCGCCACGAAATCGCGATGGACCCGCTGAAGAAGTCGTCCACCAGTCCCAGCCGCAGGTGACGCCGACATACGAAGATGCCGAGGCTCTCCCATGTGGTCATCAGCGTGTACAGAAGAATGGCGTCATCACCCAGCCGCTCTTCGACCTCGCCGCGGCTCAGATCCTCGGGCAGCGCGTATAACACGCGGAGCGCTTTGATGAAGTCCGGGGTCTGCATGGACTGGAGCATGGCCAGCGCGACTTCGTACTCGCGCGCCGACCGGTACTGACGGATCTCCGCTACGGCGAAGACGAGGCCGGCAATCACCGCCAAACTCGATACCAGGTCAAAGATCGTTGCAGCGCTCATGCGTGCTCCCGGGTGGCGTGGGGTCTCTGCGTGTCCAGGGCGGTTGGGGCGCAGGCGAAGTCGCCGGGATCGGCAAGGCATTGTTCTCGAAGCCACGTGAGGGCTGCGGAACACGGCGCGCCGCGCTTGAAGGCCGGCCGCACCTGCAAAGGCCGCCGGCTCGGGCTTGTGCGGTCGTTCGGGCCGTCACCTCGGTTGGAAGCATGAGAACACGACGACGGTGCCGACGACGAAGTGCGTCAGGCGCGCATACCGGCGGGCGCGCAGCATCTGCATCCCGTCCGCATAGTCGTTCCAGGCAATGGCGACCACTTTGAGCGCCGGCCACAGCGACACCAGGCCGAGGAGCGCCAGCGGCGGGAGCGACGCGCGTCCCAGCGCCGCACCGGCCAGCGTAGCATAGAGCAGCAGGGTCAGCAACAGCGTCATGTAGCGGCCGGAGACGCGGAGCGGGAAGAGCGCGACCATCGTGCCGCGACCCGTCGTTTCGTCCTGTTGCCTGGTGGCGAGCTCGTCCGTCCAGACCCACAGACCGGTGGCCACGACCAGCGGCAGCGACGCGAGGTACACGGTGCGGGTCAGGTCGCCCGCCTGGACCAGGTACGCGCCCAGCACCGGCATCATGCCCAGCCCCTCCGCCAGCACCACTTCGCCGCCCGGCCACCGCCACAGGCTGAACGGCGGCATGACGTACAGCGCACCGGCGAACAGGGTGGCGACCCCGTACAGGATGAAGACGCCGTCGGGCACGCCGGGCAGGAGGCGCAGGCCCGCGGACAGGTGCAGGCCCAGCAGACCGGCAGACGCGATGCACGCGGCCGCCGCCCACGTGAGTCGGGACGTGGTCCAATCGGCCGTGGCCCGGCCCCGGAAGCGGGTCGCCAGCAACGAGAAGCCCGTGTGCACGAGCAGCGCTGCGGCGACCAGCTCGGCCGCAGGCAGCCACCGGAAGGCGAAGCCCGGCGGACGCAGCCAGAACGGCAACGTCGTGCCCAACAGCGCCGGCAGCAGCGACGCCGTCCAGGTCCGCAACCCCACCGGATCGCCGTGACCGTCCGGCATGCGCGTCGCGACGCTCATCGGCGGGCCAGCCGGGGCAGCCATCGCCGGACACGCGCCCGATAGGCGTCGTACTCCGGGCCGAAGAGGCGTGTGAGGATCGGCTCCTCGTAGCCCAGCACGAATACGTGCGCCACCAGGAAGAAGAGGACGGTATAGCCGAACAGTGCCGCCGATTCGAAGAACAGCGCCGCACCGGTCAACGCGACGACGGCGCCCAGGTACATCGGGTTGCGGACCCGCCCGTACGGCCCGGACACCACCAGGCGACGTGGAGCGTCGAAGGGCGCCGGCGTGCCCCGGCCCACGACGGCGAACGTGACCACGCACCACGCAGCCAGCGCCGCGCCCGCAAGCATGATGATCAGTCCCAACACCTGCGTCACGCCTGTGCCGGGCCGGGCGATCCCCGCCCACGCCAGCACGCGGACCGGGACGAACACCAGCAGTAGCGCCACGAACAACGACGCGTAGGTCAGGGCTCGGATCAGGACGAACATGGTTTTCGCCACGGACGCGCGTTCTCCGGGTCAGGTGCCTTCCGGCTCGTACACCTCGCCGTCCAGGTCGTCCAGCTTCTCCAGCATGAACCGCCGCGCGTCCTGGACCGCCTGGTTGTAGACCGGCGCCGCCAGCGTGCCCAGGAAGAAATCCACCAGCTGCGCGGCGCGGAAGTCACTGAGCTCCTCATCGAAACGCTCCAGGTAGAAGGCCTGGAGCTGCCGCGTGATCTCCGCCCTGCGCTCGTCGTCCAGGTTCAACGCCATGATTGCCGGTCCGGGATGTGGGCGCCCACGGACTTCGACCTGGCCTTCAGGCCGAAGTACACGAGGAACAGGAGAAATACGAATTCGAAAGCGAAGTCGACCCGGTAGATGTCCGGCAGTGTCCCCAGAAACCACAGCTCGACGAGGATGAACGCGGCCGGCGTCGCCAGCGCCAGCGTGTACGGTCCGCGGCCGACCGGATCCGATCTTCGCACGGGCAGCGATCCCATGAGCAGCGAAAGTGCAATCGCCAACACCAGGAGATCGGTGGCGAAGAACTGGTACCGATCGGGCTTGGGGCCGGCGACCGAGGAGAAGCTCGAGAAATGGAGGAGAGGCCAGAGACCGACGATCAGGTACGACAACCCCTGGATGACGATCACGAGCCGAAGCGGTCGCACGCTCGTCGGTTCGACCTTCGCATCCGCAGGATCGCTCATCTTCAACACCCCATTGTGAAGGCGACGAGGTCCGTCAATGCGGGTGTCCCACCGCCGACGGCAACCTCCCCTTCTTCTCACGACCGTTGCCCGCAACGTCCCACGGGATACGACGACCGCTCCGCTCTTGATGCGGCAGTATGGTGGACGGCGCAATGCTCTCGATCGCCGTGATCGGCGGATCCTCGCCCGGAAGTGGCTGGATGGGGCACGCCGTTCGCCGCCGCAGGCCGTCCGCCAGGCTCTCCAGCCGGTGGTTGTTGACATACATAGCAGCGCAATGTATAGTGCTGCTAGGTAGAACCATTCGAGCTCACCGGCGCACCGCGACGCGTGACATCATGGAAATCAACAAGGACCTGGTCGCTGCGTCCTCGACCCCGATCGTCCTGGCGATCCTGGCCGAAGGGGACAGCTACGGATACGCCATCCTGAAGCGAGTTCGGGAGCTGTCCGGCGGGCGCATGGAGTGGACGGACGGCATGCTGTACCCCGTTCTGCATCGGCTCGAGCGGCTGGGCTTCGTCGAGGCGCGGTGGGAAGTCGCAAGGGGCCGCCGCCGCAAGTACTACCGGATCACGTCGCGTGGCCGGGCCCAGCTCGCGGAGGAACGCAGGCAGTGGCAGGCGGTGGACGCGACGCTGCGGGGCATCTGGTCGGCACTGCGTGTCGCCATCCCGACGGCCCCGGCCGCCGTGGTACCGCTACCGCAGTGGGCCTGACGCGGGCTCCAGATCACCGTCCCGGAGGAACCATGAAGAAGAAGACCGCCTACCGATTCGCTGCCGGACTTGCGCTCGTGGCTGCGTTCATCCTCATCTGGATGAACCTGGGCGTCGGGCTCATCGGTACACCGGACGACCCGGCCAACCTGATGTACGCGGGCGTGCTCGCCGTCGGCGCCATCGGCGCCGTCATTGGGCGCTTCCGGCCCCATGGAATGGCCCGGGCGTTGTACGCGACGGCGCTCGCCCAGGCGTTGGCCGCCGCGATCGCGGTGCTGGCCGGACTGGGCACCCCTGGACTCCCGCCGCAGGGGGTCTTCCTGATGGTGAACGGGGCGTTCGTCGCGCTGTTCGTCGGATCGGCGTTGTTGTTTCGTTCTGCCGCGCGGAAGGAGTTTCGCGCGGCTTTTGAGGTCGGGGCTGAGTGATGGCACCTACGGACGATGCGGCACGGCTCGAGGAGCAGATCGACCAGTGGCGGAGCTTTCTCCGCCGCCGGCAGGCGATCCATTCCGCCGACGTGGCAGAGCTGGAGGACCACCTGCGTGAGCAGGTGGCCGTCCTGGCAGAGGCGGGGCTGGATACCGACGAAGCGTTCCTGGTGGCGGTGAAGCGCATGGGCGCCCTCGACGCCCTGTCACGCGAGTTCGCCCGCGAGCACTCGGACCGCCTGTGGAAGCAGCTCGTCGTCGTGCCGGATTCGGGGGAACCACGGGCGCGGGCCCGGACGGAGGCCATCGTCGCGTTCTGTCTCGCGGTGGCGGCGGCCGTGGCCATCAAGGTGCCGGCGCTGTTCGGGCTCGATCTGGGCCGGGACGCCGGCTTCTACTTCCGCAACCTGAGCCTGTTCGTGCTGCCGCTCCTGACCGGCTACTTCATCTGGAAGCGACGACTCGATGCCCGCACGCTCCCCTGGCTGGCCGCGGCGTTCGTCGTGGCGGCCGTGTTCGCCAACGTCTACCCGTTCGCGCCACACGTGCCGGGATCGGCTACGCACGACCCGGGCTACACGGAGACGCTCACCGGGCTGCACCTGCCCATCGCCCTCTGGCTCGTCGTGGGCATTGCGTACGCCGGCGGACGGTGGCGTCAGGTGGCGGGACGCATGGACTTCATCCGGTTCTCGGGCGAGCTCTTCATCTACTACGCGCTCATCGCCCTGGGCGGCGGCGTGCTCACCGGCCTGATGGCCATGCTCTTCCAGTCCATCGGCGTGGACATGGAGGTGTTCTTCCAGTCGTGGCTGCTGCCGTGCGGCGCCACGGGTGCCGTCCTCGTCGCCGCCTGGCTGGTGGAGGCCAAGCAGAGCGTGATCGAGAACATGGCGCCGGTGCTGACGCGCCTCTTCACGCCGCTGTTCGCCGCCGTGCTGGTGGTATTCCTGGCGACGCTGGTCTGGACCGGGCGCGGCGTCGACATCCAGCGCGACGTGCTCATCGCGTTCGACCTGCTGCTGGTGGTGGTGGTAGGCCTGCTGCTTTACTCCGCCTCCGCCCGGGACCCCCAGTCGCCCCCCGGCGCCTTCGACGTGCTCCAGGTCGTGCTGCTGGTCAGCGCGCTGCTGGCCGACGCGGTGGCGCTGTGGGCCATCGCCTCCCGTATCTCCGAGTTCGGCTTCACCCCCAATCGCGTGGCCGCTTTGGGCGAGAATATCGTTCTGCTGGTCAACCTCGCCTGGTCTGCCGTGCTTTACGTGGGTTTCCTGCGGGGACGAGGGGCGTTCTCGCGCCTCGAGCGCTGGCAGACGGACTACCTGTGGGTCTACGCCGCGTGGGGGGCGGTCGTGGTGGTGGTGTTTCCGCCGGTGTTCGGGTTCATCTGAACGTGCGGACGGTGCCGGCCATTTCTTATGCGCCCTGTTCCCCTGATCGCTTCACACCTGCTTCCGAGTCCGCCGTCCACCGTATGACGGCAGCCCAGTAGAACCCGACCGCGAACAGGAAGATGAGCGGGATGCGCACCCGCCCCTCCTGGACACGCACGGACACGGTTTTCGACGGGGCAGCCGGATCTCCTACGACGCCTGCGTTCTCCATGGTCATGTAGCGGAGGAACGGGAGCGGAACCACCAGATAACGGCCGGATGTGAAATTGTAGTCCGCGCTCGTGGCCGGCTCATACGCAGACGTCGTCTTGGACGCCACCGTCAGGCCGCTTTCGAGGCTTATCAGGAACGGGATCACCAGCACGGAAGCCCACAACCACCTGACCGTCCGCTCCTTCAGCTCCTGACCGCCGTACGTCAGGGAGGGGAACGCCCTCCGACGCTTGAGCACGTCCCAGAGCAGATAGCCCAGCAGGACAAATGCGAGGACTGACAAGGTCAGACCTGCTATGATTATGCCCGCCATCCCTCAAACCTCCTCGAACGGTTCCGCGCTTCTTCGACCGCCTGCGACATTGCTCGACCTGCGAGCCGGCGCGTCCTCCCGTCATCCGATCCGAACGGGTCACAAGATAGCCGATGTACGCGCCAAACGCTGCAATGATCTCAAGGGCGCTCCGGACGATGTTCTCATCAGGGTGCCGGTCGGCAGCTGGCTGGCGACCGCGAAGCGAAGCGGAGCAGGTTCTCCGCAGTGAGCGTAGCGAACGGGGGCGCCAGGCGTCTGTCAGACGGAGGCGCCCGTATCCAGGCGAGTCGGCTATAGCGTCGCGATGCCGGTGATCTCTCGGTACAGGGCGTCCGGGGCGAGGTCGATGCCGCTCGGCCAGGCTGCGGTGAGGCTCTCGGGATCCACGTAAACCTTCTCGAACTCTTTCGGATCGTTCCACGAGGCGAACACACCCTTGCCCACGAGTTGGGAGAGGTCCACCTCTCCTTCAGCTCCATCCACGAAACGCACCCATAGCCGGTAGTGTGGCTTCGCTTCGACGGCTTCGACCTGGTAGAGCATGATCACTACTCCAGCGGTGGGACCGTGTGCATGCCGCCCCCAACGCCTCTGCGTTGCCAGGAAGCGGCGCCTTGGGTCACAACCACTGATGCCAACATCAGGGCCAAGAGATTCACGACTGAATCCAAGACGATGACACGAACCGAAAATCCGACCAGGACAGCCATTCCTATGGTTCCTGGAACCCACATCACCAGACTCGCCGCAGCGGCAGGCTGTAGCACCTTGGCGCGTCCCGACACGCCCGTCAGGTACGCACTGATTGCGACGCCAAAGACCAAAGAGATTGGCAGCCAAAACGCCCAGAATCCAGGCGTCCAGGGCATGAGGTGGCCACTTGAGGACGCTGCATCTCTCCACTCCTGTCGCATGAACCCGAGCCACGCGATACCCCAGACGGCGTTGTAGATGGCCGTCCACACCACTCCACCGGCCAGGCTGCTGAACCCTCTCCTCAGACTAATGAACGCTCCTTTCGTCCCCGTGCTTACTTCGCCCTGACTATATCGACCGAGATCTCTATCGCCGGAATCGTCCCTCTGTTCTCAAGCCAGTGTATGGTGTTCTTATCCTCGGGCCAGCCCACTCCCGGGCCGTAGTCCGTAGCGACTCCATTCCGGTGGTCAGTGATGGTTCCTTGCAGTATGTAGACGGTGCCTGGTCTGTCTTTATGATCGTGAATCGGGCCGAAGACGCCCCCAGGCTCGATGGTCACCATACGCATTCGAAGTTAACGCCCTGCCATGCCCTCGATCTCAGGGCCGAGGTCAACCGTTGCAAGCAACTTCACCGTAACACCTCGCGTCTCGGGCGCCACCTGCCCGTTGCTCATCGTGCTCTCCTCTCTGTACTTCCAGGGCCTGACTCTGATTCTGCGGGTCCCGGTAACATGCATGGGCGAAGTCGTCCTTCAGCCAGGTGCTCTTCCTACGCGATGGGCGTCCGGGCGCGTACTCATTGGTCCGGCCACCCTTCCGGCCAATACTCCGTTCCCATGTACTGCGACTCATAGCTCCGGTTTTGCGTCGGTACGACACTGGCGCACTGCATTTTGCAGCGGTGCATCGATTCCGTTCGGATCTCACGGCCAGCACTGAAGAACTGTTCACTCGTTTGCTTCCACGGCACACTGGCGAGGTCGAGATCCACCGTGAGTTCAGCGGTTTCAAGATGCGATACGCTCATGCCATTGCCTTCGAGATCCTGACGCATCCACGACAGTAGGTCGCGAACAATCGGCAAGTCGTCGACTTCGGCTCCATCATGGCTCGTACGCCCCGTGATCAAGTCGACGTGGAGTCGCCCTGATCCGAGGTCGACCAGACGCCGAACGGAGAAGTTCAAGCGCCAGCCGCAGAACATGTGGCAAACCGTATCGGCGACATGCTGCAAACGCTTTTGTTTCATGTTGATGGGCGCCAAGGCTTTGGTCGTTCGGGCGTTCCGCTAACGTTTCCAGAGTTGCGATGCCGGCGCGTCCTCACGCCCCGACGAGGCTGTGTCCTGCGACGATACCTGGACCGCTTCTAGCATTACAACGCCCCGCGTCCGTATTCTCCGGAGCTGCGACAGCGGCGCAGGCGCAACTTGTTTGTTATCGGCGATGACCGCTACCGCCGCCGTCTCTTCGAGGGCCAACGGTCAAGCAGCCAAACCACTCCGAAATTACCCAACACTACCAGCGCGAGCACAGCCGTGATGGCCAAGCTGCCGCCCAAGAACAGCCCTAGCCCCAGGCGGATGCTGCCGAGGTGCGCGCCGACCAAAAGACCGACCAAGGCCATCATCAGGTTTACCATGAACGCGGCCCACAGCAGCTCTCGCAGATATGCTCGAGTCGGCCCTTTCATGCATACTCGTCGGGACTTCAAAGGTCGAGTGGGTCGGTCCAGGCGATGTACTGGTAGGTTACGTCCCCTGATTCTAACCTCAGCTTGGGATGGGAGTACTGTGTCGCGTCCGTCTGCCATGCACCAGGGAAGAATTCAGCGGTCACATCCCCGTGTTCCGTATGGAGAACGAGTACATCGTCATCAAGGTCGTAGGAGCCCTTTCCCAGACCAACGGCTATGCTCCCGACCTGCACCCCATCACAGGAGTCGTACCACCGATCCAATCGCACATCAAAATGCCCGCTACCGTAAAGAACGACGTACCCCCGACGTGCAATCGCTCACAACCCGCATTCGGTCCCTCTGGAATCACTTCCACATAAGGCACAGCCCGATCACCAATGATGTCGGTCTCAAAGCGAATATCGAGACCCTTCGATGGGCCCGTCGGCTCGCCGGAACAGCCCGCGATACCCACGAACGTACACAACACCAACGCCCGCAGGCCCAGTCGCTTGCCGTTCATCTCTCCTCCCGAGAAGACAGTGATCTGCGAAAGAACAGAACGGCCACCACGGCCCCCGACCCCGCCTACGTACCGCGCGATACATGACGGTAATTGTTTCTGTACGACTTCCTTCGCCCGGCCAATTGATTTCTGCATCTGCCTTCGCGACAAGCGCAATGGCGTCTAACGTGTGATCTTACCAACAAGGACCCCCGGGTGCAGATAATGGCGTGATCTGTAAACCTGGAGGTGGATCATGCTGCACACCGGCATCGACCTGCACAAACGCACCGCGGTGCTCACCACCGTGGACGCGGACGGTCACGTGATCGCGGAAGCCACGCTTCGCACCCGCCGTCCAGCTTTGGCGCGCTACTTCGCCGCTCTGCCGGGGCCGCACGAGGCCACCGTGGAGGCCACGAGCGGATGGTACTGGGTCCGTGACCTCCTCGCCCGGGAAGGGGTGACGCTCCGGCTCGCGCACGCCAAATTCGTGAAGGCCATCGCCTACGCCAAGGTGAAGACCGACGCGGTCGATGCCCACACGCTGGCCCAGCTGCTCCGTGCCGGGCTCATCCCGGAGGCCCACATGATCTCGCCCGAGCTCCAGCCCTTGCGGGACGTCATGCGCACCCGGCTCCGCCTCGTCCAGAAGGAGGTCGGTGTGCGCAACAGCATCCACCGCCTCCTGGAGAAGCACAACGTGCGCTCGGTGGCTGATCTGCCACCCCTCGCCCAGCTGCAGGCCGCCTGTCACCGGGAGCAGGTCGCGCTCCTGCGCGAGCAAATCCGGCGTCTCGAGAAGAGCCTCCACCCGCACCTGGTGCCCGACCCCGACGTCCAGCGCCTGTTGGCCATCCCGGGCATCGGCAAGGTGGGCGCCTTCACGCTCGTGCTGGAGATCGACGGCATCGCCCGTTTCCCCTCCGAGCGCCGCTTCTTCTCCTACTGCCGCCTGGTCCCCGGCGCCGCCAACTCCGGCGGCCGCACGCGCACGCGCCCGTCCAGGGACGGCAACAAATACCTCAAGCTCATGTTCAGCAACGCCGCCGTACGGGCGATCCAGTACTATCCGGAGATCCGCGACTGGTACGCCCGCAAGGCGAGGAAGAAGAACCGGCACGTCGCTCGTGCCCTCGTCGCAAAGGAGATCGCCCGAATCGTCTATCACGTCCTCTCCCAGCAGGAGGACTTCAACCAGCGCTTCAAAGGCACCCCGCTCCAGCGCCGCAAGAAGCAGGAGTGGCCGCGTCGGTCAAGCCCGGGCGCCTAACTGGATCGGCTTTCACCGAGCACCGCCCGTTTGATTGGGAAGGCCGACGCCAAGCCGCCGGACGTATCTGGGACCGCTCTCCGGAACAGCCGCGACGCGCGGTGAGCCCGAAATGGTGTTTGGACGCCACTCCCGCGTCCGCATCGATACCCAGTCCGGCCAGGGCCAGAGTGAGGGCGCAAAGCGGGATCGAGTAGGGTCGGATCAAACGAAAGGCGAATCGAAACCCCTGGTTCGCGGCGGACTATCTGTGCTCCTTGACAAGGTCCTTGTTAATGGTGTTAGGCGCAGTGCTCCCTGATAGCTCCGACCTTCGAGTTACAACACGTGTCGACTCATCCAGGCTCGCTACCTTTCGCGAGGCGGAACGGGCTGCACCGGTGCTTTGCGGTCCCGATTAATCACCTGTCCTCGCCTTGGCATGCTCTTCGGTTGGATAAAGTTCGGCCCAGGCAATCAACTCCATTTCGTCGGCCATGACGGTTTCTTTCGCCTCGGAGGCGACGAGCAACCGAACTACATATACGTCCACTGGCCAACGCTCGATCGGGAACAACGACACGCCTTCAAGTCTGGTCGCAACAATGACCTCGTCAATATCATTGGCACCCAACCCAAAAGGCTGACCGATCAAGGGCGGGTCGATCTTGATAAGCAAGTAATCGTCACGAATGGGTCCCCGGAGCCGCCTGACTGGGGTGCATCTGCGAGGGTTCTCTAAGGTATACCCTTCGGTGGAAGCCATATAGAATTCTGTCACGACCGCTCCACGTTGAACGGAATAGACAACGTTGAACCAGTGGTCCCACGAAAATCCAAGAATCCCTATAATCTGCTTGGCTTTTCATCGCCAAGCATTGCGCCTAACGTTTCCAGGTGAGCGACGCCCGCCGAAGGCGGGTGTCCCGAAGGGCCGTAGCAGCGCAGCTGCGTAGGCGCACACCGTTTGTTAGGCGCTGTGATTTGCGTCCCTTTCCACGGCTGCCGTTCTAGTGGCCAACCAAACCGTATGCCCGCCGCACTCTGGATCTTCGACCATCCGATCCTGGACGGAGAAGCCGTTGGCAGTCAACAGTTGCTCGTACTCCGCGGGATCCAAGCTGGCGTGGTACAGGGGCTCGCCGCGGTACGAACCGATGCTCTCTCCCTCGGACGGCCCGCTGGTGAAGAGCAGAGGAGCGCCTGGAAGCGCGTGGACATTGAATCGTTCAAACATCTTGCGTTGGTCATCTATGTGGAGATGAAAGAAGCTGTCCCACGCGATGATCCCCCCGAAGCGCTGGCCCAAATGCAGTCTCCGCATGTCCTCGACGAGCCATTTATCCCCCGGAAAACGAGTGCGGCAGATCTCGATCATGGTCGGGGAGGAGTCGACACCCACAACCGCATAGCCACGTTCCATCAGAAATCGCGCAATAGGCTCCCCGACACCGCAGCCCAGGTCGAGAATCGGCTCGCTCGGATCTGCCAGCTCCACGAACCTGTTGAGCCACTGGCGTTCGATGAGACCCCGGTAACGGTCGCGATCGTAGTTCCAGGCGTGGCGATCATACAACCCGATAATTTCTTCGTGGCACACGACGAGCTCTCCTCAAGCCCCTAATTCCATTCGGCTCCTTCTCATCCGGCGCAGCAAATCATGGCGCATAACGTTTCCAGGCTGGCGACCTCCCGAGCCGCAGGCGAGGGAGGTTCTCCGGAGTGAGCGTAGCGAACGCAGGCGCCAGCCGATTGTTAGCCGCCGTCGCCCATGGGCTGGCGATCAAGTTCTTGGGTGCCAGACTCCTTCATACCGAAGAAACGCCGCCAGTTTCGTCGTCGGAAGGCTGAAGGCCGGAGTTCCCAACAACGAAATGGTTTGTGTCACGGCCCGGTTCAAACAGCCGCCACATCTCCCGAAAGGGACGGCCGTTTGCCGAGTCGGGGAATACGGCAAGACTCAACTCGTGCTCGAAACGCAGGGCAAAGCCGCCGAAGTCATCTACCTCCACTCCAACGACCCGGGGCTCGCCGAACCGATTTGAGAAGGCGTTGAGGATCCGATCGAGCACAGAGTCGCGCGATGCCGTCCAGTCGAAGTCGTATAGAGGCACTGCCGGATCCGCCGGACAGTACAGATCATCAGCGCCCGCCACGATGGACGTGCCCGCCGTGAAACGCCACGGGCACTGCAGATGGAGGGCCAACTCTCCCACAATCCTGTCGGGATCGCGCGCGGTCGGGGCGACGACTCTTTCACCGAACTGCCACCACACAAGATCCGCTGCTCTGCCGACGGCCCACAGCGGCAAACCGACCAGCCGCGCCAATTCACGCGCGACGAGATCAGGGGTGTCCACGGAATCCATTGTCCCCTCTTCAGTTACTTCTTTGTGCCGTGCTTCCTCTCGCTACCGCGATGGCGGCTAACGTTTCCAGGCTGGCGAACCCGGCACACCGCGACCTCGCCAGCTGCTCAGCACTCCAAACCACCCGACCTTCTTCTCGCTCAGAGGCAACCGTGCCGGGTTTCTCCGGAGCGACCGAAGGGAGCGCAGGCGCCAGCCGATTGTTATGTGCCGTTGCGTACCCGCTTGCCCACGAATTCTCGGTGCATGATAAAGCCCATTCCGCCACCAAACGTCAGGGAGTACATGGCAATGGCGAAACGGCTCGCGTCATCCGGGACCAGTTGCCGCGTGACCAGAACACTCGCCCCCCAAGCCAATGGCACCGTGGCGATGATGCCTAGTAGCACGGCCCCAAGCTTTGTCCGACCCAAAGGGTTCAACAGCCCCGCCACGAGTCCTGCGGTCGTGAAGCCCAAAACGTAGAGGGCCACCGTAGACCCATAGGTAACGTCGTTGTGTTCAAATGGACGCTTACCTTCAACCAAGAAAATCAACGTCGCGACGGACGTGAACACCAAACCCGCCACAACTCCGGCGAAGACGCAAACGACGAACCCGCCGAGATACGACCAACCCGCTCTTGATTCGTTCATGTCGAATGCCGTAAGCAATGGCACATAACGTTTCCAGGCTGGCGACCTGCGCAGCGAAGCGGAGCAGGTTCTCCGGAGTGAGCGAAGCGAACGCAGGCGCCAGCCGATTGTTATGTGCCGTTCCGGCGCGACGGATCTCGGTTAATCGAGTTGAAGCCGCCTGCTCGTTGTCACCAGCACCTGGCGTGCGACGAATTCCATCAAATCCGTGTCGAACCTTAGGAGCGTGGC
>JARRJS010000021.1:0-28773 GCA_037388885.1 Gemmatimonadota bacterium | reverse complement strand
GCGAGCGGCCGGCGGCGCCAGACCGGGCGCGGCTGGCGGCGTGGATGGAGCGCTACCCGTCGGGGCTGGACCCGCGGATCGTCAAGCTGCGGGAGGAGAACCGGGACCGGATCATCGGCTTGCTCATCGACCGGATGGACCGGGGCGAGATCTCGAGCCCCCGGTACCGGTTCGAGCCGGGCATGACGCGGAGTGAGAAGCGGGCTTGCATGCTTGAGTGGTGGAAGGACATGCACTTCCACCTGAAGTTCGCCGTCCGCTCCCCGGACCTGCTGAACGAGCTGCTGGGCGAGTCCCTGGATCCGGACACCATGAAGGTGCTCTACGCCGCCCGGGACCAGGGCATCCCGTTCTTCGTGAACCCGTACTACCTGTCCCTGCTGCACGTGCGCGTGCCCTACTTCGCCATTGGGGCCGACCTGGCCATCCGCCACTACGTCGTCTATTCCATGCAACTCGTGGAGGAGTTCGGCCACATCGTGGCGTGGGAGAAGGAGGACCTGGTGGAGCCGGGCAAGCCCAACGCGGCGGGCTGGCTGTTGCCGGAGGGCGACTGCGTGCATCGGCGCTACCCGGACGTGGCGATTCTCATCCCCGACACCGTGGGCCGCGCGTGCGGTGGGCTGTGCGCCGTGTGCCAGCGCATGTACGGCTTCCAGCGCGGCAAGCTGAACTTCGAGCTGGAGAAGCTGGCGCCCTCCACGTCGTGGCCGGAGAAGCTGGCCGCACAGATGGAGTACTTCGAGAACGATGCCCAGCTGCGGGACATCCTCATCACCGGCGGCGACGCGCTCATGAGCACCGACCGGGGCCTGGCGGAGGTGCTGGACGCGGTATACGAGATGGCCTGCCGGAAGCGGGACGCCAACGCGCAGCGTCCGCCGGGCGAGAAGTACGCCGAGCTGGTGCGCGTGCGGCTGGGCACCCGCCTGCCCATCTACCTGCCGCAGCGCATCACGCCGGAGCTGGTGGACCTGCTGGCGGGATTCCGGGAGAAGGCGTGGCAGGTGGGCGTGCGGCAGTTCCTCATCCAGACGCACGTGGAGTCGCCCATGGAGGTGACCCCGGAGGCGCGGCGCGCATTCGAGCGGCTCATCGGCGCCGGCTGGACGGTGACCAACCAGTTGGTGATGTCGGCGGCGTCGTCGCGCCGCGGCCACACCGCCAAGCTGCGCCGTGTGCTCAATGAGGTGGGCGTGCTGCCGTACTACACGTTCGTCGTGAAGGGCTACCGGGAGAACCAGTTCAACTACACACCTCTGGCCCGGCTGGTGCAGGAGGAGATGGAGGAGAAGATCCACGGTCGCATCCCCGCGGTGCACATGGACCGGCTCCTGGCGTTCCAGGACGACGTACCGCGCATGCGGGAGCACCTGCAGGCGTTGATCAACGAGACGGATCTGCCGTTCCTGTCCACGGACCGCAGCGTGCTCAACCTGCCGGCCGTGGGCAAGAGCCTGACGTTCCGAACCATCGGCATCACGCGCTACGGGCGCCGGATCCTGGAGTTCGACCACGACCCCACACGGGCCCACAGCCCCATCATCGGTCGCATGGGCAAGGTGGTGATCATCGAGTCCCGGTCCGTGAGCGAGTACCTGCACCAGCTCGACGAGATCGGCGAGGACATCTCCGAGTACGACGGCATCTGGGGATACTCCCTGGGCGAGACGGAGCCGCGCACGCCCATCTACGAGTATCCAGGCTACGACTTCGACGTGACGGACGAGCTGACCCACCTGGAGCTGGAGGGCGCAGGCGTGTGACAGACCGATGGACGGGGGCATTGCCGGGGAGGTCGCGATTCCGGGCCTGAAGCGTGGCTACGTGCAGGTCTACACCGGCAACGGCAAAGGCAAGACGACCGCGGCGCTGGGCCTCGCGCTGCGGGCGGCGGGCGCCGGGCTGCGCGTGTTCATCATCCAGCTCATGAAGGAGTATCCTTACAGCGAGCTGCAGAGCCTGAAGGCGCTGGGCGACCGGATCACCATCGAGCAGTCCGGGGACGACGCGTTCGTGTACCGCAACGAACTGCCGTCGGAGGCACAGAAAGCGAAGGCGAAGGCGGCGCTGGACCGGGCCGTGGAGGTCATGACGAGCGGCGACTACGACGTCGTCGTGCTGGACGAAGCGTGCGTGGCCATCTACTTCCGGCTCATCACCGAGGACGACGTGCTGGCGGTGCTGGACGCACGGCCGGGCAACGTGGAGCTGGTCCTCACCGGCCGCTACTGTCCCGAGGCGATCCAGGCCCGGGCGGACCTGGTGAGCGAGATGCGCGAGGTGAAGCACTACTACGAAGCCGGAGTGCTGGCCAGGAAAGGCATCGAGTCGTAACGAGGTCTCCCCGGCGGCCGCGTGCCACTTGTGGAGGCCGGCGTCTCCGGATAGCGTCCGTCCATGCCATCCGACACCCACCACAGCCGCATCGACCCGGACTTTTCCCGGGAGGTCCTGCAGGAGCTGTATGAGTACCGGCACAAGCGCCGGCTCGTGGCCTGGCTGCTGTGGGGCACCCTCGGCTGGTTTGGCGCGCACAGATTCTACTTGCGGCGTACCTTCACCGGCCTCGCCATGCTCTTCACCGGCGGCGGCGCCCTGCTCTGGTGGACGTCGACGCAAGCCTGTTGAACGACCTGGTGGCCGCCTACAACGAGGAGCAGGAGCAGCGCCGGAAGGCCGGGCTGCCTCCCAAGGACCTGGCGTTCATGCCGCCGCTGCACGACGAGGCCCTGGAGGCCACGCCGGAATGGATCACGCGCTGGGAGGCGCGCAGCCGCGGCCGCCAGGCCATCCGCTTGGCCGGGGACCTGCTGGTGCTCTATGTCGCCGGCGACGTGCTGGGCCGGCTGTCCTCCGTGCAGGGGGTGCCTGAGGCCATCGTGGCCGTGGTGTTCCTGGCCCTCATCACCGTGGCGGGCGCCGGACCCGAGTGGCTGCACGAGTTGCCTATCGTGAAGGACTTCGTGCGGTGGAGCCACCAGCTGCGACTTTTCTACTACCACAACAAGCCCGCCAACCCGTTCTCTCTTCTCATCCGACCCGTGATCGGCATGATCTCGGCGCCGTTTCGCACCCGCGCCCGCGCCGAAGTGCGCATGTACGCCGAGCTGGGCGCCGTGTTCACCGCCATCTTCCTGCTGCTGGACATCGTGCAGGACATCCTGGTGCCGGCGGTGTCGCCGACTGCGTCCTTCCAGGTGAGCTCGGTGCTGGGTGGCTGGGTCAAGCAGGGCATTGTCACGTTCTTCGCCATCTACGCCTTCGCCGCGCCCATCGGCGCCGTGCTCACCCTCTACCTGCTGACGCGTCCCACGCACACGGTGCCGCGCATCCTTGCGGCGTGGACCCTGGTTGCCATCCTGCTGGGGGTGATCCGTTGACGCCGCCCTGGATCAACGCCTGACCCAGCCGGACCAGCGGCATCCCGTTCATTCCGGATCTGGCGCCATTCAGGCCCGGGCAACCCGTCCGACGCGGGCGCTGCTCAACCCCGGCTGTCGGTCGCCACGCCCTCCAGGGTGAGGACTTCGAACGGTGCCAGGTCGAAGGCGTGGGTCGCCCCCGCATGCAACCGGATCGGCGGCCTGGACGCCTGGTCGCGCCAGGGGTTGCGGACGACGAACTTGCCCGGCATGTCTTCCGGCAGCTCGAACGCCTGCGCCACGTCCACGGCCATCGTCTGAGGTGAGTCCTTGGGGTTGCGGAGCGTCAGGATGCCCTTGCGCGGGGACCAGGCGGCCCAGCCGTACGGCTCCAGCGCCCCCGGGTCACCACCGATCCAGTGCGTATCCACCAGTGTGTCGGCGTTGGCGCGGGACCAGCGTGCGGCTTCGGCGATGGCGTCCCAGTCGTCGTCGTCCAGCAGCGACGGCGTGATGTACATCTCCTGCAGCTGCGTGCCCGTGCCGAAGTAGTCGCGCACTTCGCTGCGGAAGTCGTGGCCCGGGTCGTCGTTCAGCCCTTTCGCGTGCTGGGCGTATATCAGCCCGTGCAGCATGAGGGCGTTGAGCGGATAGAGCGGACCCCTCTGTACGACGCCTCTGTACGTGGCGGCGTCGCGATACGTGATCCACTGCTGTCGCCGGCTGCCGACGCCGGCGAAGTCATGATCGCTGCCGCCGCGCCACGTGGAGTCGGCGTAGCGCAGCCAGAACGGTGACGGGTACGTGCCCGTGGTGAGGTTGACGTACAGGTCCGGCTCCGCCTCCCGCAGCCGTTCGACGAGGTGGATGGCAGCGTCGAAATCGCTGTCGAAGCGGCTGCCCGGGATGGCGCGCCCCGCGTCCCCGGTGCCGTCCAGCTTGAACTGGTTCACGCCGTATTTCCGGATCATGTCCAGGCAGACGCTCTCGAAGCGCGGGTAGTACTTCGGCCCTGACAGCGCGAGCCCGTCCTCGTTGGTCTCGAACCCCTGCGCCCGTGCGCTCTCCAACCGCTCCTTGCGCGGCTCGCCGTACCCGCCCCAGGGCGACAGCCAGATGCCCGGCGCGGCACCGTAGCGCGCCGCCGCGGCGTGCACCTTCGTGAAGCCGTCGGGGAAGCCGGAGCTGAAGTGCCACAGGTCGTCGTGGTCATCCCAGCCGTCGTCGAACAGGAACGAGCTCAGCACGACGTCGCGCTTCGCGTACAGCTCGCGGCCGAACGCGTGAATGCGGTCCAGCGCTCCGGCCTCGTCGTAGGGGCTGAAGTAGCCCAGGTCGTACCAGGAGTTGTAGTGCAGGAACGTGCGGTACGGGTGCGCGCGCTCCCGCTCGACGTAGTCCAGGAAGCCCCGACGGAGCTGGCCGCTGGGCACCACGCCCACCACGGACGACACGACCGTGGCCGCTCCGGGGCGCAGCGGCAGCTCACGGGCCAGCCAGCACCGGACTCGTGGGGCGGTCTCGTCGCCCTCCAGGCGGCTCTCGCTCAGCGGGTGCTCGAAGCCCAGGAACACGTCGCCGGCGACGACGGGCGAGCCCTTGACACTCCCGCGCACGCCCGCGCCCGGCAGGGGCAGGTCCCAGAGTACGATCTCGCGGATGGGCACGTCGCCCTTCAGCGCCTCGAGCTGCACGGACTGGCGGATGTGGCGCGCGCCGTCGCGCAGCTCCGCCCGCCAGGTGGCCCGCAGGCGGCCGGCCGGGTCGGCGAGCACGGCGGTGAGTCGCTGGCCCGGCAGCCGCTCCGCCAAACGCGAGGAGTGGGACTGCGGGGCGATGGGCTCCTGCCGGGGGCCGGAGGCGAGACGGAGCGTCGAGGACCGGATTGCCGGGCCGTCGTCCAGCCGCAGCACGAAGACGTCGGCGGGCAGCGCGATGGTCCGGCCGTGCAGCCGATCTACGACCCGCACCGCGCCTAACGCCGAATCATCGAACGCCCAGGTCATGGAAATGGCCTCACCGGACAGCGACAGCTCCCGGGCCCGCCGGGTGACGCGCGCCTCGCTCGCCGGGCGCGGGACGACGCGTTCCAGCCAGCCGCCCGGGACGAAAGGAAGCAGGCTGAAGCCGGCGGCGGCCCACGCCGTCCGTTCCAGGAAGTCTCGCCGTGTCAGGAGATCGTGTTTCATGGAACGCCTTCGAGTCTTCGGGTTCGCGGCACGATGGTCCAGGCACGGCACCCACGGCAAGGCCCGACACGTTTCGCACCCGGACCGGACTGTTCGGTTTCGCACCTCTGCGCAGGTCCGGATCGTGGGCCCGCTGGTGGATAGCCTACGGCGCCCCGGTAACTTGCGGCCTCGGCTTCCACCAGCACGCTCCCCATGGGCATCGGCGCCACTGTCGCGGATCCGGGACACGCTTTGCGCCACGAGTGACATTTGCGTTGGCCGGCGTGAATCCCGGCCGACGACCCCGACGCACAACCCGCCGGTGCGCTGTCACGCCGGGGATCATCCAGCGTCCATGCCGCATACCTTGACGTTCTACAACAAGCCAACCATCTTGCGGTACATGTTGTCGAACATCTAGGCATGCGAGCGGACGTGGAGGAACCAGTGGCGAAGCGACGCGCGGACCTGCTGCAGGGCACGCTGGACCTGTTGATCCTGGAGACGCTGGCGGCGGGCTCGCTGCATGGCTGGGGGATCAGCAAGCGGATCCGGCAGACGTCGAACGACGTGCTGCGGGTGAACCAGGGCTCACTGTATCCGGCGCTGTACCGGCTGGAGGACCGGGGCTGGATCGCGGCGGACTGGGGCATCTCGGAGGAAGGTCGGCGGGCGAAGTTCTACAAGTTGACGAAAGCGGGCCGGGCGCAGCTGGTGGAGGAGCGGGCGCAGTGGGACCTGTTCATGGGCGCGGTGCAGGCGGTGCTGGCGTCGTCGTGAACGGAGCATCTGGAGGTCTGGCATGATGTGGCTGATGCGAGCGCGCCGCTGGCTGGGCGGCCTGTTGGGCCGGTCGCGGTTCGAGCGGGAAATGACGGACGAGATGGCGCACCACGTGGAGCTGGAGATCCGGGACCGGATGGCGGGAGGGATGGGCGAGGTGGAGGCGCGGCGCACGGCGTTGCGGGATTTCGGTGGGGTGGAGCGGTGGAAGGAGGAGTCGCGGCAGGCGCGGGGGTTCGGCGGCCGGGACGCGTTGTGGCAGGACCTGCGTTACGGCTTGCGCACGCTGCGCGGCTCGCCGGTGTTCACGCTGGTGGCGGTGGCGACGCTGGCGGTGGGCATCGGTGCGACCACGGCGGTGTTCAGCGTGGTGGACGGGCTGCTCCTGCGTCCGCTGGCGTACCGGCAGCCCGACCGCATCGTGCGGCTGCTGTCGTACGAAGAGGACGGCACGGGGCGTGGCACCATCTCGGCGCCGGACTTCTACGATTGGATGGACCAGTCCACGGCGTTCGAGGACGGGGCGCTGTACGACGAGTACACCCCGACTCTGACCGTGAACGGGTCCGCCACGAAGGTGGACGCCGCGTCCGTGGGTGCGTCGTTCTTCGAGGTGCTGGGCGTGCATCCGGCGGTGGGCCGGTTCTTCCTGCCGGAGGAAGACGCCGGGGGCGCGAACCGTGTGGTGTTGAGTTGGGGCCTGTGGAACGACGTGTTCGGGGGCGACCCGGACGTGGTGGGCCGGGTCATCGACCTGAGCGGCTTCCCGTACACGGTGGTGGGTGTGGCGCCGCCCATGGAGGATCCGGGCCTGTCCGGGAGCAGTTGGGGCGCGCCGCGACTCTGGCGTTCGACCCCGCGCTACTTCCGCACGAACGGCCGGGGCGGCCGCTCGTTCACCGCTATCGCGCGGCTGAAGCCGGGCGTGACGCGGGAGCAGGCCCAGATGCAGCTTCGCTCCATCCAGGCCCGACTGGCGGAGCGCTATCCCGACGACGACGCCAATAACGTGCCCCGGGTGGCGTCCCTCAAGGAGGACCTGGTGGGCGGCGTGCGCCCGGTGCTCTGGGTGCTGCTGGCGGCCGTCGGCCTGGTGCTGCTCATCGCGTGTGCCAACGTGGCGAATCTGCTGCTCTTCCGCGCGGCTTCGCGGGGCCGCGAGGTGGCGATGCGCACGGCGCTGGGGGCGTCCCGTGGCCGGGTGGTGCGCCAGCTCATGGTGGAGAGCCTGCTGCTGGCGTTGCTGGGCGCGGCCGCGGGCATCGGCTTGGCGGCGCTGGCGACCAGAGCGCTGGTGGCGCTGGCCGCCGGCCAGTTGCCCCGGGCGGACGCCGTGGGGTTGGACCTGCCCGTGCTGGGCTTCGCCCTGGCGTCGGCCTGCGGCGCGGCGTTCATGTTCGGGCTGGTGCCCGCGTTGCACACGGCGCGCGTGGATCTGCGGAGCGCGCTGGGGGACGGCGGGCGCGGCACGACATCCGGCGCCCGCGGCCGCCTGCGCACGGGCGTGGTGGCGGCGCAGGTGGCCATGGCCGTCGTGGTCATGCTGGGCGCCGGTCTGCTGGGCCGGTCGCTGCTGCGGCTCCAGTCGGTGGACCCGGGCGTGGCGGCGAGCCGCGTGCTGGTCATGCGCATCGACCCGCCGCCGGACCCGTACGACCCGTCCACGGACGACGGCGACGGTGCTCTCTTCGGGCTCTACGACCGGATCGACGGCAGGCTGGCGGCACTGCCCGGGGTCCAGGCCGTGGGCATGATCGACCTGCTGCCCATGTCCGGCAGCTTCGACGGCAACGGCTTCCGCATCGTGGGGCGGCCGGTGCCCGCGCCGGGCTATGAGCTGTCGGAGGAGACGCGCGCCGTGAGCCCGGGCTACTTCGGCGCCATGGGCATCCCGCTCATCGCGGGCCGCAACATCCGCCCGTCGGACAACGGCGACAAAGACGCGGAGAACGTCGTCGTGGTGAACCAGAGCTTCGCGCGCCGCTACTTCCCGGCCGGTAACGCGCTGGGGGCGCAACTCCACATGTTTGATCCGGATGCGCCGCCGGCGCGCATCGTGGGCATCGTGGGCGACGTCACCCAGTTCACGCTGGACCAGGCCCCGGAGCCGGTCATCTATGTGCCCCAGGCTCAGGCGCCGGACTGGCAGCAGGACGAACCGTGGATCGTGCTGCGTACGAGCGGGGATCCCGCCACCCTCACCGCCGCGGCGCGCTCCGCCATCCACGCCATCGAGCCGCGCACGCCCGTCTACTCCGCGCGGCCCATGAAGGCCGTAGTGGACGCCACGCTTGCACGGCCCCGCTTCCGCACCTTCCTGCTCCTGGCCTTCGCCGGCATTGCGTTCCTGCTGGCCGCCATCGGCGTCTACGGCATGGTGGCGTACGGCGTGTCCCGCCGCCTGCCCGAGCTGGGTGTGCGCATGGCCATGGGCGCCGACGCGCGGCGCATCCTCGGCCACGTGCTGGGACAGGGGCTCCGGCCGGTGCTGTTGGGGGCGGTGGTCGGGTTGCTGGTCGGCTTCGCGGCCGTGCGGCTGCTGGCGCGCTTCCTCTACCAGGTGGGCGTCGCGGACCCGGTCACGTTCGTGGCCGTGCCGCTGAGCCTGGCGGGGGTGGCCGCCGTCGCCGCGCTGCTGCCGGCGCTGCGCGCGGCGCGGACGTCACCGGCGAGGGTGCTGCGGGCGGAATAGCCCGCACGGCACGCTCGTCGAACGAGGCCGGGCAGTGGCGTCAGCGGACGGCTCGACCTCGCCGCGGCAGCGACTGGCGACCGCGTTCCGCCATGAACGCAGCGTAGTCGTCCAGGCCGCGCTCCCGGACCTCGAGCACGCAGGCGTGCCGATCGGAGTTGAACACGAACCCGAAAATCCTGCCGATCACGTTGTTGAATTTCCGGCAATCGGCCGGGTCGGCGAACTCGGTGCAGTCCGCGCAGGTGGCGTAGCCCTGCTCGCCGACGCAGGTCCGGATCCCGCACCACTTCGCCTTGACGTTCTCGTGGCAACCGGGGCAGCGACCTTTCAGATACGCACGACAGGCACCGCAGTACAGACCGCAGTACGCCACCAGCTCCCTGTCCACCGTGATCTCTTTCATGATCCTTCTCCACGCGCGTACGGCGCGAGCCGGAGCCGAAGCGTGAACGGGTTCGCCAGCCGATCCGTCGTTGTCAACGAACCCTGATACCAAGGTACATTCTGCACCGCCCGCCGCACACATGCGTCCCCTGGCCTCGCGTCGTCGCCGCCCCTCCCTCGCATGATTGGATGTCCCTTCGTGACGTGTGTGTTCGTGTGACCCGTTCCGCTGCGGCCTCCGGCATGCCACATTCCCCGGGTCCGCCGGGGCCTCGACGCCCCGTGAGCTTCCCGCTGCCTTCGGGACCGTGAAGATCGCATTCATCGGCAGTCACGGCGTAGGCAAGACCACGCTCTGCTTCGACGTGGCCGCGCGCCTCAAGCGCCTCGACCTGGGCGTCGAGCTGGTCAAGGAAGTGGCCCGCGCGTGCCCGCTGCCCATCAACCGGGACACCACCGTGGAGGCCCAGGCCTGGATCCTCCACTCGCAGGTGGCGGAGGAGATCGTCGCCACCGCGCGCTACGACGTCGTCGTCAGCGACCGCTCCGTCCTGGACAACTATGCCTACATGGTCCACCAGGCGGGTCCGCACCCCGCCTACGCGCCGCTCGTGCGCGACTGGATGACCACCTACGACGGCGTGTTCAAGGTGCCCATCATCGAGCCGCCTTCCTTCGACGGCACCCGCGACACCAGCGAGATCTTCCAGCGCGAGGTGGACGACATCATCGAGCAGCTGCTGGATACGTTCGACGTCCGATGCCACCGCCTGGATCCCGGCGACCGGCCCGGCTGGCCCGATACCGTGGTCCGCGCCATGGGCCTGCCCACGCATCCCCCCCAGATCGACATCTTCTCCACCGCCGAATGAACGCCGCCTCTCCCGGCGTCCCGAGGCCGATGAGGGAATTCTCACCATTTTGTCGCTTATCCAGGTAGCCGGGTCCCCGCGGCGGCACCCAGCCGCCGGCCGGCGCAAGCCAATCACAGGAGGCATGGATGAGCGAGCGGAGCTGGAAGCCCCTCGGGTACGGCGTGTTGGCCGCGCTGGTGCTTCTGCTGGTGCACTGCAGCAAGAATTCGCCGACGAGTCCGCAGACGTCGTCGGACAACCCGTGCAGCAGCGTGAGCGACCTGTCGACGTGCCTGCCCAGCTGGCAGGACTTCTCGCCGAAGCAGGCATCCGAAGACCCGACGCCGACGGGCCAGACATCGTCGAAAGATGAGACGGGTCCGCTGGAGCGGATCGACAGCACGGGCAACCTGGTGTCGCTCGGCAACGTGACTTTCGTGTGCACGGACTCGACGTTCAACTTCGTCGACAACCCGGAGAGGGCGCTGTCGTTCAACATCGACGAGACGAAGATCTGGCCGGGCGCGCTGATCCAGGGGAAGACCCATCGGGATGGGAAGAACATCGGGGACCTGCAGGAGTTGCCGATCCGGGAGCGGGCGCCGCTGACGGTGACGTTGAGCTTCAACAACAACGACAACACGCGCACGGTGGACAACCCGGAGCAGGGGGCGGTGCACCAGGCGATCGGCGACATGATCGGCAACGCGCAGGCGGACTCGCTGGCGACGGCGAACAACATCACGTTCAAGGAAGACACGTACAGCTCGGAGAAGCAGGCGGCGGAGTCGTTCGGGGTGTCGGGCCGCTACCTGGGCTTCGAAGCCAGCGCGAAGGGGTCGCTGTCGTCGTCGGTGAGCACGAGCACGGTGGTGGCCACGTTCCAGCAGCAGATGTACGTGGCGGGGGTGACGCAGCCGGCGACGCCGGCGGACTTCTTCAGCGATGCGTTTACGGCGGACAAGCTGCAAGCGCAGGAGCAGCTGGGGCGGATCGGTCCGGACAACCCGCCGCTGTACGTGTCGCGTATCGGCTACGGGCGGATGATGGTGTTTTCCATGAGCGCGAAGGCGTCCTCATCGGATGTCGAAGGTGCGCTGAACGCGGCCTACAAGGGCATAGCGGGCGGCGCGGCGGTGCACCTGAGCGCAAAGGACAGCGCCATCCTGTCCAGCTCGGAGTTCCGCATCAGCCAGGTGGGAGGGGACCAGAACAGCGCGTTGCGGGCCATCCAGACGGGGCAGCTGGCGGACTACTTTACGGATACGGCGCCTCTGACCAGCGCCGCGCCGCTGTGGTTCGAGCTGAAGACGCTGACGGGCCAGACGGCGGAGGTGTCGGAGCCGGGGACGTACACGCAGACGACGTGCGTGCCGAAGCTGCCGGGCACGTTCGACTACCAGAAGGAGCAGGTGCTTAGCATCCCGTTCACGCCGGGCACGCAGCGACAGACGGTGCAGGCGGATGTAAACGGGGACCACATGCAGGATCTGGTATTCGACGAGCTGCAGACGGCGCCGGCCATGGACGTGGTGCATGTCGCGCTGGCGAACGGCGACGGGACGTTCACGCTGGCCCCGCCGGACTCCAGCCCGTACAACCCGCCGGAGGGCTGGGAGAACTACAAGATGCTGGCGGCGGACGTGGACGGGGACGGCCGGTCGGACCTGGTTTGGAACACGCTGGGGGACAGCAACGTGGTCTACATCGCCATGAGCCACGGCGACGGCACCTACGACTGGCGCGACCGGGAGGTGCACACGGTCCCCGGTTGGACCCAGTTCACCGCCACGACCGGGGATCTGAACGGCGACGGCAAGACTGATCTCCTGTGGACCACCGCGGGCCACGGCAACACGAGCTTCATGCGCATCTATTTCGGGCTGGCGCAGGCCGACACCACGTTCTCGATGATCGACAACCACATCGACAAGCCGGGCAACTACACCGGCTACAGCCCGGCGATGACGGCCAATTTCGACAACCGCAACGGCGACGACTTTGTCGTGAATGCGTTGGGCGCAAGCTACAACAACACTTATGTCGGCTTGTTCTCGCCGACGTCGGACACCACCGGCACGTTGAGCTTCCCGGCCTACCTGGGCTACACCGGCACCGGATGGGATCCGTACATCGCGGTTGCCGGCGACATCGACGGCACCAATGGCGCCGACATGGTGTTCGTCCGCAGCAACAGCACAACGAACGGTGCGATCCATCGTGCGCTGAACAACGGGAATGGCACCTTCGCCATACAGTCCTATCAACAAGCCGCGCTGACGGCCGGGCCGCAGCACCCGTACCTGGCCGACTTCAACAACGACGGCCGCGACGACATCCTGTTGAACTTCCGCAGCGACACGACGAACCAGGTCCTGGTCGGTTTCGGCACGAGCACCGGCAAGTTCACCTTCCCGGCGGGCATCCAGCATGCGCCCACCACGCCGTCCGTGGGCTGGCTCCCGTACGACCTGGTGTTCGTCGGCGATGTGGACGGCGACGGCAAGGCGGACATCGTGTGGACGAATCCGTCCAGCGACGCCCACATCTACGTGGCGTTGTCGAAGTGACGAACGTGGCCGCGGACCGGACGGAGGCCCGGTCCCGGTCGCTCAGGGTGGTCGGAGCAGTCTGCTCCGGCCACCCTTCACATCCTGTCTGCATCCATGGCACGCACCGCCCAGTCGGCGGGACGTGGCTGCGCATCGCCGTTCGGCCGGGCCGGCGCCGGGAACATGTGTCCCGGCGCAGCCCGTCTCGCCGGGCCCGGGCATCTCGAGAAGCCGTTGACCGACAGGGGCAGTGGGGAGACATTTCTAGAGGCGCCCCCAACGCCGCATCCCCACAATCGGACCGACCAAGCATGGCGGATCAACCCACGGAGGTCAGCAGACTCCTGCTCGCCTGGCGGGAAGGAGATCAGGCCGCCCTCGACAAACTGGTGCCCCTGGTCTACGACCAGCTGCACGCCCTCGCCCGCCGTCATCTGAGGGGCGAGCGCCCCGACCACACCCTCCAGACCACGGCCCTGATCCACGAGGCGTATCTGCGCCTGGTTGGCTCCGATGTGACGTGGGAAGGCCATGGACATTTCATGGCCGTGGCGGCGCAGACGATGCGCCGGATCCTGGTGGACCACGCGCGCGCCAGGAGCCGCGACAAGCGCGGCGGCGGTGCCGCGGTCGTGGACCTCGACGAAGTACAGATCGGGTCACCGGAGCCCGGCCCGGAGCTGGTCGCCCTCGACGATGCACTGGACCGGCTGGCGGCCTTCGACGAGCGCAAGGCGCGCGCCGTGGAGCTCCACTACTTCGGGGGCTTCAACTACGACGAGACGGCCGACGCCCTCGGCATCTCGCCCGCCACCGTCGACCGCGATCTGCGCCTCGCCAAGGCGTGGCTGTACCGTGATCTGAACGATCCGGGAGAGCACCATGCCGGACCGTGAGCGCTGGCAACGCGTCCAGGAGCTGTTCGACACGGCTGCGGCGCTCGATCCGGCGGCGCGGGACCGGTACCTGACGGAGACATGTGCGGGTGACGCCGAACTTCGCTCCGAGGTGGAAACGTTGCTGGAGGCGGGGCGGCGTGCCGCCGACGACGAATTCATCACGGGCGCCATCGCGGCGGTGGCCCAGGAGCTGGCGGCGGGCACCGCGTCGTGGGAAGGGCGCATGGTGGGCCCCTACCGCCTGGTCGGGGAGCTGGCGCACGGCGGCATGGGCATGGTCTACCTCGCCGAGCGGGCGGACGCGTCGTACGAAGCCCAGGTGGCCATCAAGCTGGTGCGGGGCGGCATTGCGGGACCCGAGCTGGTGCGCCGCTTTCTCTCTGAACGCCAGATCCTCGCCAATCTCGCCCATCCCAATATCGCGCGGCTGCTGGACGGTGGGACGACGGAAGACGGTACGCCCTACCTCGTCATGGAGCGCATCCAGGGCGAGCCCATCGACGAATACTGCGACACCCACGAGCTGAACCAGCGACAGCGCCTGGACCTGTTCTGCCAGGTGTGCGATGCGGTGCACCACGCCCATCGCCACCTCGTCGTGCACCGGGACATCAAGCCGTCGAATATCCTGGTCACGGCGGATGGTGCGCCCAAGCTGCTGGACTTCGGCGTGGCCACGCTGGTCGATCCGGAGGGGACCAACCTGGCCACCGAGATCGGCGTGCGCATGCTCACGCCGGCCTACGCGAGCCCCGAGCAGGTCCTGGAACAGCCCATCACGACGTCGACGGACGTCTACTCCCTGGGCGTGCTGCTCTACCGACTGCTCACCGGCTCCCTGCCGTACGGTCTGAACAAGCTGCGAGGCCCGCAGCTGGCCCGTGCCATCGCGGAGCGGCAGCCGGAGCCGCCTGGCCGGGTGGTGGCGCGGAGTGGGCAGCGCGCGACGCGCCCCGGACGCGACCTGGACGCCGTCGTGCTTACGGCCCTGGAGAAGGACCCGGCGCGCCGTTATGCGTCGGTGGAGGCGTTTGCCGACGATGTGCGCCGCTACCTCCATGGGATGCCCGTGCGAGCGCGCCCGGCCACGACGCGATACCGGCTGGGCAAGTTCGTGGCGCGCCACCGCCGGAGCGTGCTGGCCGGCGCCGGGGCTGTCGCCCTCGTCGTCTGCTTGACGGGGTTCTACGTCGTGCGGCTGGAGCGCGAGCGGGACTTCGCCAACGCGGAGCGGCAGAAGTACGCGGAAGTGAGCGCGTTTCTCGAACGCCTCTTCCGGGTGGCGGACCCGACCGAGGCACACGGTCGATCGGTCACCGCGCGCGAGGTCCTCGACAGTGCCGTCGCGCGGCTCCCGCACGAGCTCGCCGGCCAGCCCGAGGTGCGAGCGGCCATGCTGTACACGCTGGGTGGCGTGTACACCAACCTGGGCCTGAGGCGTGAGGCGCTGCCGCTCCTGCAACAGGGGTTCACGCTGCGTCGGGCGGACCCCGGGCGGGGCTCGCCGACCATTGGCGATTACCTGTACCGGCTCGGCGATCTGGAGCTCGTCCTCGCGCAATTCGATACGGCGGAAAGCTTGTTGATCAACGCCGCCAATCGACTCGAGGCGGAGTATCCACATGAGGACAAGGCGGCGTTCGCCTTGCTCGATCTCGCCAACGCCTATCGCAGGGCAGGCCGGCTGGCCGCCGGCGATTCAGCGCTGGATCGCGCCATGGCCGACGTGCGCAACGCGCCGAACGATTCCGTAATCGCCGGCGCTTTCGTGAGTCGTTCCGCCCTGTACCTCGCCGAGGGCCGGGCAGTGGACGCGGAGCCGGCGGCGCGACAGGCGTTGGAACGCTACCGGAAGCTGTTCCGTGCGGATGACCCGCGCACGATCACCGCAATGAACAACCTGGGCCAGGCCCTCTATCGCCAGAGTCGTTACACGGAGGCCGAGCCGATCATGCGTCAGGTGCTTACGCTCCGCCAGCGCGTGGACGGCACGAACCACCCGCAGACCGCCACCGCGTGGAACAACCTGGCCGCGCTGCTCCGGGCCGAGGGACGGTACGACGAAGCGGCCGACGCGGCGCGTCATGCCGTCGCCATCTACCGAACGACGTACGGCCAGAAACATGAACGCGTGGCCGTCGCCCTGTCCAACCTGGCCAGCATTCTGCTCGCCGGCGGCAAGCCTGGAGAAGCTGAGCGCACCGACCGCCAGGCGTTACAGATCGAGATGGACATCCTGCCGCCGGGTCACATCGACATCGCCGTCCTGTACAACAATCTGGCCCACGTCTTCGAGGTCCAGGGCCGCTGGCACGAAGCGGAGCGGTCGTATCGGCAGGCGTTGGCCGTCATCGCCAAGGGCACAGGGGTCGATACGCAGACGGGCTCCATCTTCCTGGCCAACCTTGGTGGCGCGCTGGCGCACGAAGGGCGATACAAGGAAGCGGAACCTGAGCTCCGCCACGCCCTGGCGATCCAGCGGAAGATCCTGCCCGCGCAGCACGCCACCACGGCCACGACCCTCACCACCCTCGGCGACCTGCTCGTGAACACGCACCGCGCCGCCGAGGCAGAGCCGCTGCTTCGCGAAGCCCTTGAGATGCGTACGGCGTTGCTCAAGCCGGACCACTGGGCCATCCAGGTGACGCGCAGCGTCCTTGGCGAGTGCCTCGCCGACCTCGGCCGGCCGGCCGAGGCCGCGCCGCTGCTCGCTTCCAGCGCCGAGGCGCTGCAGAAGCGACTCGGTCCCAACGACGAACGCGCCCGCACGGCCCTCCAGCGCGCCGAGCACTTCTACCGGGCCCAGGGCGACAGCGCACAGGCGCAGGCGTTCCGGGCGGAGCTCGCGGCCGGCAAGTAGGTGCGGCGGCGGCGGATCCGGGTCGTGGCGCCGGACACGGTCGTCGCCACGCGACCCGGTATGATGGAGCTGCGATCATGGCCAACACGCTGCCGGATTCGCTGCTGACGATCCCCACGAGCCTTCTACCACGGGACCTGGTGCTCGGCCGCATCGTCGTTGAGGGATCGGTGGCTCAGGATTTCCTGAGCCCCGGTGGCGGATACCGGGTTTCGGTTTACCGACAGTTCGCCGGCACCGTCCGCCTCAGGATGGCGAACTGACGCTCAGCTCTCGCTTCCAGCCGACGACTTCCACGTGCACGTTGCCGAAGAACGCGTCCGGGTGCTCGCCCCACTCCTGGACGGCGTCCTTCAGCCGCTCGATGGTGGACAGGTCCACCCAGTCGTTCTCGAGGGCGTCTCGTCCGAACGGCCCTTCCAGCAGGGACACGGTGATGGCTGCGTGGGACCGCACGGACTCGGGGTCGCCTTTCGTATCGGCGGACACGCTCTTGACGACGTCGGCGAAGCCGGCTTCCCGGAGGATGTCCGGCAGCCGGCTCCCCAGCGTCGTATCACTGCCGCGACTTCGCTGCCACGTCACGAACAGCTGGTTCAGCTCCCGGATGGCATTTGTGCGGTGGCCCCAGACGACGGAATCCGTGTCCACGTCCCGTGCAGCGAAGAGACCGTTCGGCTTGAGCACGCGATGGATCTCGACGGCCGCTCGCGCAGCATCCTCTGCCAGGTGGATGAACACGTTGTTCTCGAATACCACGTCGAAGGAGTCGTTTTCGAACGGCAGCGACAGGGCGTCTCCCACCCGGAAGGTGACGTTGGTCACGCCGGCCGCTGCGGCCCCTCTGCATGCCGCCTCGATGTGCTTCTCGTCGTGGTCAATGCCGGTGACGTGGCCGGGCGCGACGGCCCGGGCGAGGCCTATGCTGATGGAGCCGGGACCGCAACCCACGTCCAGCAGCCGCATTCCCGGGCGCAGGTGCGGCAGCACGAACGCCGCCTGCTGTTCGGCCGTCCTCATGCCGTAATCCCGGCGCAGCCCTGGGGTCGCGCCGTGGGCGCGTTCCTCCATCACCGCCTCCTTTTACGTGGTCCCGATGGCCTGGCCCCGATCATCATGGAGCGACACCGTGGCCACCACGAGACCGGGCGATGTGGCGCGGAACGTATGTGTAGTTATGGCTGCAGGAAACGTGCTTGCGGGAACGCCGGTCTCGTGCTCAGTCGCGGAACCGGGCGCGGAGGAACGCGATGACGACGCCGAATGCCTGCTGTGCCGCACTGTCGGAGTACGTCGCCGCCCAGGGCGCGTTGAACGCGTGCCGCTGGCCCGGGAACAGTCGCATGTCCACCTGGCCACCGGCTGCGACGACAGCATCCCGAAGTTGGTGGGCGAACGAGACGGGCACGATCCTGTCGTCTTCTCCGTGCAGGATGAGCAATGGCGGCAGGCCCTTGACCTCTTCCTCCAAGGGCAGGGTGCCGCCCCCACCACCTCCGTAGAAATCCACGACGGCCGCGATCGAGGGGATCGACGCGCCGACGGAAACGGCAAGAAACGCCCCTCGCGAATACCCGACGAGGGCGATGCGTCGGCCGTCCACGACCGGCATCGACCGTAGGTACTCGACGGCGTTCTGCACAGTCCGACGCCATGTTTCCCACTTGCGCAGCTTTTCCGCCGACCCGATTGCGGCGCCCCCGGTCCTCGCGTAGTAGTCCAGGATCAGCGCCACGAACCCGGAATCGGCGTATGCGCGGGCTAGGTCCAGGTAGTCGGCCCGCCAGCCGGTCGAACCGTACAGGAGAATGACGGCCGGGTGAGGCCCCGGCGCCCCGGGAGTGACGACGTCTCCCCAGACCTCCGCGCCCGGCGACTGCCACAGGAGCCGCGGCTGCTGGGCACAGCCGGCGGCAGGCACTCCCGCCATGGCCAGAACCAGCGCAAGCCCGACGATCCGCATGACTGACCCCTTTCCCTGCATGGCGAAACGGACCGGTCCGGAACAGCGGCCGGTTGAGATCCCGCTGCGACGCTATTTGAAGCGCTCGTCCGATCTCCGGTTCCTGACGGCTTTCCCCGTTTTTTCCAGCCAGCCGGTCCGCACCTCGGTGTCCGCATCGAACTCCGGCACGTACGGCTTGATGTCCAGCAGGGGCGTGCCATCGAGGATGTCCATGTTGCGGACGTGCAACAGTCCGTCCTCGATCCGTTCCAGCGGCACGACGGACAGGCCGATGGCGTTCGGCCGTCGGGGCGCGCGCGTGGCGAACAACCCCCGCGGTTCCGCGTCCAGGAACGGCACGACACGCAGGTCGAAGCCGCGGCTCCGGTGCAGATGGTACAGAAGGATGACGTGGGAGAAGCCGTCCAGGTCCCGGAGTCCGGCACGGAACTCCGGGAACACCTCGACCGTGCCTTTCACCCCGGCCGCCCCCGCCGGCTGGATCGGCATGCCTTCCAGCTCGGTGAACGGCGAATGGATGATGCCGATGGAGGAGAATTCGATGGTCATCTGCTCGACCTCTCCTGCCGGCGCCAACCGGGCTCAGGCGAAGGCATGCGGACCCGTTTCCTCTATCGGGCGAGGATGATCTGGAGAACGATGGCCACGCCGAGAAGGTCCAGTCCGCGCACCATCTGTAACACCAGCTCCGAGGGAAAGGGGCCGAACGGCGTCTCCAACATGACGGCGCCGTAGTTCATGGGGGAGCGCGTGGCCGAACGATAGGCGGCCGCCACGACGCCGGCGAGCAGGAAGAGGTCGCCGGTGCCGAAGTGCGGTCCGCCGGCGGGCCACGTCACGACCCACCAGAGCGCCGCGCCCAGCGCCGGCACCACCAGGTGGACAAGGCGCACCTTCAGGTCCTCGCCGCCCAGCGCCCGGCGCAGTCCGGCGGACTGCGCAGTGGCCCGAAGGCCGCCGGTGAGCCGGCCGGCCGCCACGTACGCACCAATGACGTGCGCCACGCCGGCCACCGGCGGCGCCACCACGGCGACGGCGTACTGGGCCAGGACCAGCGCGCCCCACACGGCGAGGGCGGCGGGACGCCGCGCCAGGCGTCGCAACTCGGCCTGGAGCAGCGCGCCGGTGCGGCCGGGAAGGAACGGCAGGAACCGGCGGCTATGGACGCGGCCGACGCGGCGCCAGCGGCGTACCTCGAGCACGCGGGAGAGCAAGGACAGGTCCAACCAGACGGTGGCGCTGGCCGCGGCCGAGGCCAGCTCGGCGCCGGCGCCCAGAGCGGGCCGGTCGAGCCGGGGCAGGGTTCGCAGCGCGACCACGAGCGTGACGGCGGCCAGGAGAACGCCCACCGCCACCGCGGCCGGACCCAGCGCCTCAGGCGGGCCGGGCAGCGCGGATCCGCCGTAATGGGTGGCCACGACGACGGCGGCGGCCAGCGCACCCAGGGCAAGCAGCAGTCCGCCGACCAGCCCCGGCCAGCGACGCCGCTCCGGAGCACCCTGCGCCACCACGCTGGCAGCGGTTCCTACCATGCCGAACGCCGCACCACCGAGGATCGCCAGGCTCATTCCATTGCCGCGCAGACCCAACAGCGAGACGGCCACGGCCGCGACGAGACCGCCGACGGTGCCCGCCAGGACCATCGAAATGAAACGCGGCAACAGCCAGCCGCGGCGGTCGATGGGCGTGGACGTGCCCCAGGCCTGCTCCGCCGGTGTGGCCAGCAGCGGGCCCAGCGTGCGCAGTCCCTGCCATGCCAGGCCGGCGCCGGCCAGCAGCACCGCGACGCTGATCCAGGCATGCTCGGCGGTTGCCACCGGCCCGGCGGGAGTTTGGAGGTGCCGGCGGACGGTGGTGAACAGCGCGCCGCCGTAGACCACCACCAACCACAGCACCATGTAGAGGTCCGTGAGCGTGTCGCTCAGGGCACGATCGTGGTGTTTGCGCCGGGCGCGGCGCAGCCTGGCCCGCCATTGGCGCGCCCGGGGCGCTTCGGCCGCCGCGATGCTCGCACCGCCACCCAGGCTCACAAGGCCTCCGCGGCCAGGGCGCCGCACACACCGCCGTCGCAATCCACCGCGCTCATCCGCCCAGCTCGACGCGGATGTCCGCCACCGCCTCGATGAGCTCCGGATCGTGGGAGGCCATGAGCACGGCGGTGCCGGTCGCCTTCTCGCGCAGCAGCCGGTCGCTGAGCCAGGCCCGGCCGCGCACGTCCAGCCGCTGCTCCGGCTCGTCAAGGATCATCAGGCGCCGGGGCCGCACGAAGCAGGAAGCCAGCGCCAGGCGCCGGCGCTGGCCGGTGGACAGGGTTGCCGGGAGCTGGTCTCGCGCCGGCTCCAGGCCCAGCTCCGCCACCACCTCGGGCACCGATGAGCCATCCCCGCCGTATGCGAACGACAGCAGCTCCAGGTGCTCCACCACCGACAGGTCCGGGAAGAAGTCCATGTCGTCCAGCGCCGCCGCCACCGCCGCGCGCACCCGCGGGTCCGTTTCGTCCATGCGTCGGCCTTCGAGGCGGATCTCGCCGGCGTCCGGCCGGTCCGCGCCGATGACGCAGCGCAGCAGCGTCGTCTTGCCGGCGCCGTTGGGGCCCAACGCCACGGCGACAGAGCCCCGCGGCACGGCAAAGCTGATGTCGTCCAGCACCAGGAGCGGCCCGAACCGACGGGTGAGGCCTTGCACCGTAAGCGTGTCCACTCGCCTCCTTCTTCACGTTCCGGTCGAAGAAGCACGGTAGCGGTGGGCAGTCGCGCACGGCAAGCGACGCTTCAGTTGTCGCCCTTCGGAGGCGTATCCAGCGCAGCCCGGCGCGCGGTCGCGCCGGGCTGTCACGGGAGGATCCTTCAGCCTGGCCACCGACACTGCGCGGTGCCGGCCCGAGGCTTACCCTGCGGGCCGGTCCGTGCGGACGGTCCCGGCTCCCGTCCAGGCCACCCACACGCGCCAGATCGGCCAGTAACCTTCGAGGGGGTGCTCGTACTGCGACTGTAACGACAGGCCCGGCAGGTCCGTCCGGACCCGGACATACAGGCTGCGGACCGAGCCCGGCACCAGGCTCAGGCGCTCCTCGTCCGTGCGCCCGCGGTACCCGATGTCGAGACCGCCCCCCTGCCGGCTCCGAAGCCCGAGGCTGACATCGATCTGAGGCCCCAGCTCCCGCTGGCGGAATCCGACGAGCACGCGTGCCAGGGCATCCACGTGCCCGCCCAGAGCGCGCCTGCCGTCACCCTCCACGAACCAGTAGTTGCGGACCAGGCGGAAATCATCATAGACCCGGGGATCATTGAAATAGTACAAATACTGCGCGCCGATCCTGAGGTCGCCCGACGTTCGACCGTCCCGGCTGAGGACCTGAAGACGCTGGGCTACATTGCTCCGATTCGTCAACGACTCCCCCCGGAGATCGAACAGGTTCAACTTCGATGACACCTGGATCGATGCCTCGGACCGCGTCCGCACGGAGCCGCCCAGCCACGGCGTGTTGTAACGCAGCGCAGCCCTCGTGTACATGCCCGGGATCGTGTAGTCGGTGACGATCCCCGTTTGCAGCACGAGCCCTCCGCCCAGCTCCGCCGCCAGGCCCGGGCCCGCGCCGTCGCCGACATCGACATGGCTCAACAGGGCGACGACCTGCGTTCCGTTGCTCAGCAGGGCCGTCGTCAGGTTCCCGCCGAATCTCCCCTTCCGCACGTCCACGCTCGCCACCGCGGGTGCCGTCTGGCGGGCCAGCATGTCCAGGTCATCCAACCGTCCCCCCGACTGCTCGTACAGCAGGATGCCCAGCTCCGTCTGGACGTTGGCGATCAGGCCTCCGTCCACACGGTACAGGAAGTAGGACGTGGACTCGTCCTGCGCCTGCGCCAGCGCTGCGGCCTCGTCACCGAGAGAGGACTCCGTGATCTTCTCGCCATTGATCTTGATCAGGCGCCTGGGGTCGGACGGGTCCCGCACGATCACCGTCGCGTGGTTGTAGTAGATGTTCCTGCCTGTCACCACGAAGACATCCCGAAACCCCATTTCCCGAAGCATCCACGCCTGGGCATTGGCGATGGCGCCGCAGATCCCCGTGGGCACGCCCGCCTGGTATCCACGGACCAGATCGAACGCCTCCAGCTTGCGTTTCGGGCCCGGCCCCAATTCGCCGTAATCGTAGTTGGTGACAAAGATGCGCCCGACCTGCTGGATGAAGGCGAGCCTCTCCGCCGTGTCCCAGCCGGACGCTGCCTCCCGCAGACGATCTCGCAGTTTCGGCTCCGAGCCTGCCGCCAACACCCTCCTGAGCACGACCGCCCGCGCGATCCCTTTCACCAGGCCGTCATAGGACGTGGCGTAAGGAGCGAAGTCGATACCGCAATCATGCCGGGTGCAGCCATACTCCACCTGCAGGATGCGGTTCGCCTGCTGCACGGGAGAAAGGCCTGGTTCATCGCCCAGGAGCGCGGCATAGCCCGTCAGGAAGACGGGCACGCGGGGACGGAGCTCGCTGGGCGCGTCCGCGATGGTCATGTACTGGAGCTGCGGATAGTGGAGGACCAGCTGCCTCCCAGCCGGTCCCCCGGCGACGCCGACGCTTCGCTGCCATCCCGGCCCAGGCTCGACCCCCGGGAGGGAACGATCCGCCTGCGCGGAATCCCGACGCGCCGTGCCGAGCGCTTGCGCACCAGCGAGGGCCGGAACGCCGAGCAGGACCGTCAACAGGATTGTGGCTGCACCTTGTGCGGCAGAGAAGAGAGACCGCCGTCTACGACGAATGCTCGGGAGATGCAAAGGCGCACTCCTCCTTCCTACCTCGCTTTCGGGCAAGAGGGGAGAGCGCCAGATGGCCGCGGGGGCCGCGACGGCGGCACGATGCCATTCTTAACGGTTGATGCCAGTTAAGTAAAGGGGGGCGATGCACTCGACGGCCCAGCCGGAGCGATGCTCCGTCGGCCTGGCAGCACGTTGCGTCAACACGACCCTTGCGAAGTCGAGCCCTGCGTCGCCGATTGTTCTTTCTCCCCTTGTCCCCGGAGGCCGACCATGCGCAACCGTCGCCCGTGGCTGTCGCCGTTGACTGCATTGCCGGCGCTGCTGTCCGTGTCGCTGGTCTTCGCCCTTGCCATGCCGGCACCGGCGCAAGCGCAGCGCCGTCCACAGACGCCGGTCGTGCTGCCCGACGGGCCGGGCAAGGAGATCGTCCAGACCACGTGCGTGGGCTGCCACGACCTCCGGCGGGTCACCGGCGACGGCTACACCCGGGAGGGCTGGGTGCACGTCTTCACCACCATGGTGGACCTGCCGCCGGAGCAGGTGAGCCGCGTCGCCGACTATCTGGCGAAGAACTTCCCCGAGAAGCCCAAGCCACACCCGGTGCTCCTGCCCGGCGACGCGACGGTGTCGTTCAGGGAATGGCCGCTGCCGACGAAGGGCTCCCGCCCGCACGATCCCCTGGCCACGCCCGACGGAGCCATCTGGTACACGGGCATGTTCTCCAACAAGCTAGGGCGTGTGGATCCGCAGACCGGCCAGATCCGCGAGTACCCGCTGAAGACCGAGGGCTCCGGGCCTCACGGGCTGACCGTCGATGGCGCCGGGCACATCTGGTTCACCGCGAACCGCAAGGCCTACATCGGCGAGCTGGACCCGAAGACCGGGGCCATCACCGAGTACCGGGTCGACGCCCGCGACCCGCACACGCCGCTGTTCGACCGGAAGGGGATGCTGTGGTTCACCGCCCAGGGGGCCAACAAGGTGGGGCGGCTGGACCCGAAGACCGGGAAGGCGGAGCTGATCACCCTGCCCACGCGGCGCTCCAACCCGTACGGGCTCGTCATCAGCTCCACCGGCGTGCCCTTCTTCGCCGAGTTCGGCGGCAACCGTATCGGGCGCATCGATCCCGCCACCATGAAGTTGACGGAGTACGACCTGCCCCACGACGACGCCCGCCCCCGCCGCATCGCCATCGACGGCGACGACGTGCTGTGGTACACTGACTACGCCCGTGGCTACGTCGGCCGCTTCGACCCGAAGGCCGGGACGTTCGACGAGTGGCCCTCACCCAGCGGGGCGCAGTCGCGGCCATACGGCATCGCATACACCCGCGGCGCCGTCTGGTACGTGGAAACCGGCGTCACGCCCAACGCCCTGGTGCGTTTCGATCCCACCACCGAGCGGTTCCAGTCGTGGGTCATCCCCGGAGGCGGCGGGGTGGTGCGAAACATGATGCCCGATCGCGACGGCAACCTGGTCATCGCCGAGAGCGGGCTCAACAAGGTAGGACTGGTGACCATCGGGAGGTAGCACGAAGGACGATCGGTATCCCATAACCAGCAAGACGACCGCGGATCCTGCGCGACCGGAACCACCTGACACGGCAAGCGCCGGGGCAGGACGGCCGGCACGCTCAGTATTCCGTGAACACGTCGTCCGGATAGCAGTAGAGCCAGCGCTCGCCCGGTTCGGCCGACGCGATCACCGGATGTCCCGTGGCGTGCGCATGCTTCGAAGCATGCCGGTTGGGCGAGTCGTCGCAGCACAGTGTCGCGCCGCATTCCTGGCAGGTCCGCAGGTGGATCCAGCGTGCGCCGATCTTCACGCACTCCTCGCACACGCGGCGCTTCGGCTGCTTCACGTCGGTGATCGCACGGATGTGGCCGCAAATTCGGTTCGCCACACGTTACCTCCGGGTCCGGTGGATGCCGGACGACAGCCCTTCAAGAACCGTGCGCCGCGGCGGCCCTCGCACCAGCTGCCGGCGTCGTCCCGGGCCCGATGTGTGGCGTCGGCGCAACAGGTTTCCACAGGCGGGGTGACGGAGTCGGGCGTGCAGCCGTGATGGTAAGCCTATGGTATTGAACGGATTATGTGAATGTGTGGAAGGGGCGGAGTTGCCGTCGGGCTGGCATGAACGTCGCACCCGAACCGACCACCTGCCACACCGTGCAGACCTGGCGACGCTGCCGGGGCGTCTGCGCCCACGGGAGAACGTGGGGTCGAGCCGGCGAGTGGTTGAGGAACGAACCCGGCTGGATCGGATATTGGACCGTTGATCGACACCCTCGTACCGTGGTTGCTGGTCGGCCTTTCGGGGTTGCTGGTGGTGCTGATCCCGGTGTTCGTGATCAGCGGCATCGACGACTTCGTCATCGACCTGTTCTACATCGGCCGGACACTGCGCCGGAAGCTCGGTGCCAAGCGGCGGCATCGGCCTCTCGAAGAGCAGGAACTCCAGCAGGTACGGGAGAAGCCGGTGGCCATCATGGTCCCGGCGTGGGACGAGTCGGTGGTCATCGGCCGGATGCTGGAGAACACGCTGGCCACGCTGGACTACGGCAACTACGAGGTCTTCGTGGGCACGTACCCCAACGACCCGGCCACCGCGGAGGAGGTCGACCGGGTCGCTCGCCGAGCGGCCAATATCCACACCATCGTCTGTCCCCACCCGGGCCCCACCTCGAAGGCCGACTGTCTGAACTGGGTCTACCACGGCATCCGGGGCTACGAGCGGGAGCACGAGATCGAGTTCGCGGTGTTCGTGATGCACGACGCCGAAGACATCGTGCACCCGCTGTCGGTCCGGCTGTTCAACTACCTGATCCCGCGGAAGGACATGGTCCAGCTTCCGGTCTTCCCGCTGGAAGTACCGTGGCGGAATCTGACGGCCGGCCACTACATGGACGACTTCGCGGAGCACCATCAGAAGGATCTGGTCGCGCGGGAGTTCCTGAGCGGTGAATTGCCCAGTGCGGGCACCGGCTGCGCGTTCAGCCGGACGGCGTTGCGGCGAGTGGAGCAGGAAGGTGCCGGCGAGTTGTTCAACACCACGACGGTGACGGAGGACTACGACTTCGGGATCCGGCTCAGTCGTCTCGGGCTGAAGGCGGTGTTCGTGAAGCAGGCGCTGACCCGGGTGCGCACCCGGCGGACGCGGACAGGGCGGCTGCGGGAGGAGCGGGCCCGGGAATACATCGCCACTCGTGAACGGTTCCCCGCCCGCCTGCGCGACGCCATCCGGCAGAAGTCCCGGTGGACGGTGGGCATCGCGATGCAGGGTTGGCGGAGCGTCGGTTGGCGAGGCGTCCCGCGGCACGACTACATGCTGTTCCGGGACCGGAAGGGCGTGGTGACGGCCCTCGTCAACGTGTTGGCGTACGTGGTGGTGGTGGGTTTGTCTGGCGTGCTGGTGTGGCAGTGGCTCGGGCCCGGGTACCGCTACCCGCCGCTGGTGGAGCCCGGCAGCCTGCTGTGGAAGCTGCTGCTGGTGGTCACGTTCTTCATGGTCTGGCGCGTCCTGATCCGGATGTACTTCGTGGCGAAGGTCTACGGCTGGCGCCAGGCGGTGCCCGTGCCGGTACGGCTGGTGTGGGCCAACTTCATCAACTTCGCCGCGGATGTCCGGGCCATCCGCCTGTTCGTCCACCACCTGGTGACGGGCGTGTCCATCGCGTGGGACGCCACGGATCACACCTACCCTAAGGAGGAGGAGCTGCTGACCTTCCGGAGCCAGCTCGGCGACCTGCTGCTGGAGAAGCGCTTCGTGACACGCCCGCAGCTCGAGGACGCGCTCCGTCTCCAGGCGGTGGACGGTCGGCTGTTGGGGGATATCCTGCTGGCGCAGGGGTTCGTGGAAGAGGAGCACCTGGTCCATGCGCTGGGCATCCAGTTGAACGTGTCCACGGAGGCCATCGACCCGTACCAGACGCCTCTCGAGCTGCTGGAGCGGTTCCCTCGGCAGCTGGCGATCCGTCACACCGCGTACCCGCTCCGGACTGACGAGCACGGCAGGCTGGTCCTGGGCACGACGCGGCTGCTCTCGCGAAAGGAGCTGGATGAGTTGGAGGAGGCCGTCGGTGGGCGGGTCGAGCTGGTGCTGTCGGCCCGGAGCGACGTGGCGTTCGCCATCCGCCGGGGCTACGAACGGCTGGAAGAGGGCGCGCGTCCGCCGGCGCTGGGGGCGCGGCTCGTGAGCCAGGGCCTGATCACCGAGGAACAGCTGGAGGCGGCCCTGCGGCAGCAGCGCCGTACGTACGCACGTCTCGGTCAGCTGCTGCTGGACGACGGAGCCATCACGTTCGACAAGCTGGAAGAGGCCCTGGACCGCCACCGGACGGAGGCGCCGGAGCTGCCGCTGGGCGAGTTCATGGTGGACCTGGGCTACATTACGCGGGACGCCCTGGAATCGGCCCTGGCCCGGCAGCAGGAGGGCTTCCAGCGACTTGGCGACGTACTGGTGGCCATGAACGCCATCGGACGCGACGCCATCGATCGCGACGCCGTCGGAGAGGCACCGTGAGCGCCCGCAAGCGGTGCGTCGTGACGGTGCTGGCCGGCGCCCTCGCCCTGGCGGCGGCCTCGTGCTCGAGCTGGACGGGTTCGCAGCAGATCCGCTTCGACGACCCGTACATCAACCAGCTGCCGCCCCCCCGACCCGCCGGGTGGCTCGGCATGGCCAGGCGGTTCCGGGCCTATGCCCGCGTCGACCGCGCGTTCGAGCTCGAGAAGGAAAATCGGCTGGACGCGGCGGCCGCCCAAGTGGCGCCGTACCTGAAGGAGGACCCGAAGGACCTGCGGGTTCGGGCGTATTACCTCGGGCTGTTGGCCAGGCTCGACCGGCCGGCGCAGGTGATCGAGGAGGCCGACCGCATCCTGGCCGCCGAGCCGGCGTATGTGCCGGCGTTGTTGGCGCGGGCCCGGGCGCGGGCCGGGCAGGGCCATCTCGGCCCGGCCGTCCAGGACCTGCTGGCGGCGAGCCGGTCGCCCATGGTGCGCCCCGAGGACCGGGCCGCGGCGCTGGCCGATGCTGCTCGGTATACGCTGGCACGGGCCGATGCGCTGGAGCGAGCCCACCGGTGGGGCGAGGCCGCCGGGGTCTACGCCTCGGCGCTGGACCTGCCCCTCACCGCAAGCCAGCGGGTGCAGGCGCGGGTGGGGAAGGGTCGTAGCGCCGCTGCGCAGGCCCGGGCCGACGGAAACCTCGGGGAGGCCGTGGCGCATCTGGACAGCGCGCTGGCAGTGGGCGCCATTCCGGTCGTCGAGCAGCGCGATATCCTGGGGTTGCTGGCCGCGGATCTCGAAGCGATGGGGCGGCCGGCGGCGGCGGGTGCCAGGGTGGAGCAGCTCCTGGCCATGGGCCCCACCCCCGGGACGACGGTGCCGTCGCTCCACCGGCGGGCCGCGGCGCTGTTCCTCGCCGCCGGCCAGCCGTCGCGTGCTGCGACGCACCTCGAGGCGGCCGGCCGGCTCGTCGGCGGGACGGCCGGCGC
>JARRJS010000020.1:0-36096 GCA_037388885.1 Gemmatimonadota bacterium | reverse complement strand
TGGGCCGCTTCCTCGAAGCGGGAGGCGCCGTACGCCTCGCAGCCCTGAGTGTATTCGAGGAACGCCTGCCAGGAGGTCATGAGGGCAGGGCGGCCACTGGCCACGAGCATGGGCATGTCAGGATGGTAGTGCACCCCCAGCGCCGCGAGGACCCGCGCCACAGCGACATCCAAGCCTTCGTCCACGGCCTCCGGCTCCAGCAGCACGGGCTCGGGCACGACCAAGATCCGACCGCCCTCCCCGGGCGCCGACAGTCGAGTGCGCACCTCCACCCGGTCGGAGCGGGCGTACAGCGCCGCGGAAACCACGGCCGCAACGCCGGCCACGTCGCCGCCCATGAAAGCCCGGAGAAAATCGAGGTCGGCCATACCGTGCATGAGGCGGTCGGTCAGTCGGTGGCCCAGCGCGTCATGCCGCGCGTCGCCGGTCCGGTTCTCCACCGGCCGCAACGCGATGATGGCCGGGCGTGGTGGTGCAGTGGAATCCGCCGTTCCCGACCCGGGCGCTTGCCGTGCCGCCCCGTCGGCGCCGGCTCCATCGCCGGCATCCAGCTCCGCCGGCCCCTGCGCATCGATCCGCCCGCGGATCCGGTCCGCCAGGGCCAGGGTTTCCGGCGACGGCTCGACCTCGAGTTCGTCACGCAAGTGCGTCGCAAGCGTGTTGTAGGCCGCGAGCGCGCCGGCCCGGTCGCCTGCACGGTCGAGTGACGAGAGGAGGTGGCGCCATGCGGTTTCATCATACGGCGCCAGCTCGGTCCCGCGCCGGGCCCACCGGACGGCACCCGCGACATCGCCCTCCTCCTCCGCCCCTGCCCTGAGCTGGTCCGCCGCGTCCAAAGCCCGGCCCGCCAGCCGGTCGCGCGTGCCGTCCAGCCAGCGCTCGAATTCACCGCCGGGCACGTGCAGGCCGGGCAGGAAGTCGCCGCGCCACAGCTCCAAGGCGTCCGCCAGGCGCCCGCCGTCCAGCGCCGCTTCGAACGCAGAGGCGTCGCACCAGATCCGTTCGGGATTTACCCCGACGGCTTCCGCGCCTTCGCCGCACAGCGCATCACGGCCCAGCGCACGACGTAGCCGCGAGAGCTCGAAGCGCAGCGCACCCCGGGCGTGGGCATCGTCAAGGTCGGGCCAGAGCAGCGCCACGATGGTGTCGCGCCGCCAGAGCTGGACGGGGTGCGCGGTGCACAGGTAGGCGAGAAGGGCGAGACGTTTCGAATGATGGAGGACCGACTGGACTCTCTCGTCAGTCCCATTCCGCAACTCGATCGCACCGAGGGTTCGCAGCTCGATCATGAGTCCCGCCAGGGCGCCTGCCCGCGCCGGCTCATGCAGCACTCACGCAGTGCCGGCGATGAGCACACGGGCGGCCACGAGATTACCGGTTGGAGGTTCAGCGGGACCGTTCCGCACCCGTCAGGAAGGTGGCGGGATCGGCGGTCCGCCCAACCACGGGATGTATTATGCGACGCGCTCGTGTCAGTCTCAAGGGCCTTGTCTCCCGTTCCTGCGTCGCCTGCGCGCCGGCTCACGCAGCACTCACGCTGCGCTAGCAATACGCCCACGCGCGGCCGCGATATTGTGCCCAGGAATCTGGCGGGACTGCTCCGCACCTGTCAGGAAGGTGGCGGGACCGGCGTCCCGCCTAACCACGGGAGGCATTATGCGACGCGCTCATGAGAGTCCCCTGGCCCTGATCACCCTGTTCCTGCTGGCTCCGGTTACATCCTGCGACAACGCGCCGACCGGCCCTATCGAAGAGGTGACCCCGCCCGTCGATACGCCGGCCATCTCCGCTACCCTGGAGATCAGCGCAACCACCACGGGCGCGGCGTTCGATGCCGATGACTATGTCGTCCTCGTGGACGGGGTCGAGATCGGGCATAGGCTTGGACTCATCGACAACATCTCGGTATCCGGCGAACCGGGACAAACCATGGAGCTGGAGCTGACGGATGTCGCCGACAATTGCCAGGTCAATGGGCCGCCCCGCCGGACTGTGACGCTCGTGGACGACTCGGTGACCAACGCGTCGTTCGCCGTCCACTGTGTCGCCCCGGCGGGACTGGAGGGCGCGCGCCTCGTGTTTGCGACCGGATCCTGCGATATCCCTGGGATGATGGCGTATCATGGAGTCTGCGACCTCTACACACTGCCGCTGGATGGCAGTGAGGGACGTTTCCTCACCACCGAAGGACACAGCTTCCAGCCCGCGATATCCGCGGACGGCTCCACCATCGCGTTCGCTCGCCAGAGCTCCGACTGGCGCACCGATGTGTACGCCATGGATGTGGACGGTAAGAACCCCCGACCCATCACCGATGATGGCCGCTCATGGGATCCGAGCTGGTCACCCGATGGCACACAGATCGTCCGCGTATACGGCCTCGCCTACCCCGGATGGCCCGGCGAGCTCCAGATCTGGCGGTTCGATGACGAGGACGCTTCCTCCCTCCCGCTCCCGACTCCGGCCTTCGCACCCGCCTGGTCACCGGACGGGAACCGCATCGCGTTCACCGGGGCCGGGTCCGGAAACATCTTCACCATCGCGCCCGATGGCCACGACGCCGCCGTGCTGGCTGTCGGGGGGACAGGGCCCGTGTGGTCCCCCGCGTCGGACCGGCTCGCGTATGGGATGGCCGGGTCCGTCTTCGTCATCGGGCTGAACGGTGAAGCGGGCACACAACTCCTCCCAGGCGGCCAGGAGACGGCATGGATGCCGACCGATTGGGCCCCGAACGGTAGGTGGATCGCCCTCACCCGCCGCGAGAGTGCCGGTAACGACGTCTACCTCTACGACGTCTACCTGCTCCGCGTCGACGACGGCACCATGGTGCGCGTGACGCAGGACCATCGATCCAGCTCGGCCGTCTTCGTGCCCGGTACCTGAGCTGGCCAACCACAGGAGGCATTATGCGACGCCCTCGTGTGAGTCTCCAGAGCCTTGCCGCCCTGGTCCTGCTGGCTCTCGTTGGATCCTGCGACAACGACACTACCGGCCCTTCCGCCGACGGCCGGCTCCTGGCCGTGGCGAAGCTGGGAGCGCAGCTCCAGAATGTCACCATCACCCGCGCAGGAGTGCCCGCCACCGACGTTGCCGTCACCGTGAACGCCGTGGCGATCCCTCAGGTGGGCGCCGGCCGCTATGTCGGCCAGCTCCCTGCCGCCGTTCCCGCCGGGTCGCTGATCGACCTCCGGTTGAGCGCCGGCGGCCTGACCGTGCAGGCGACCGGCACCGTGCCGGAAGCGCCCGTTCTCACCGCCCCCGTCACCGGGGCCATCTCCGACGCTGGCGATTCCATCACGGTCGCCTGGACCAGCGCGACGCGCCCCGAACGCTTCGTCGTATCCGGGTCCTCTGACTTCGACGGCGCCACCTTCGACAAAACCTTCTCGGTCGCGGGCAACGCACGCGAGCTCAGGGTCGCGGCCAGCCAGTTCCCGAGGGGTATCGGCATCACATTGAGCGTCTATACCGCGAACGACTCCCACTCCTGGTCGTGGAGGAGCTGGGATCGCAGTTCCAGAATGTCACCATCACCCGCGAAGGAGTGCCCGTCACTGACCACCGCGTCACCGTGAACGGCGTGGCGATCCCTCATACCGGCGCCGGCCTATATCAAGGCCAGCTCCCTGGCGTCGTTGGCGCCGGGTCGCCGATCGACCTCGTGTTGGGCGGTGACGGGCTGATCATCTATGCGACGGGCAACGGCACCGTGCCGGAAACGCCCGTTCTCAACGCCCCTGTCGCCGGGGCTACCTTCGACGCTGGCGATTCCATCACGGTCACCTGGACCAGCGCGACGAACCCCGACCGCTTCGTCGTATCCGGGTCCTCTGTCTTCGACGGCGCCACCTCCAAAACCTACACGGCCGCGGGCGCCACGCGCGAACTCAGGATCGCGGCCAGCGACTTCCCGGCGGGTGCCGACCTTTCACTCAGCGTCGTCGCTTGCAACGACGGGTCGTTCACCGGACTGGTCCACCCCGACTCCCGCATGGGCGTATGCGCCCCGAGTCCACTGAACGCTACGATCACCATCTCCACCGCAGCCTCCCCCTTCGCATCTCGGGCGGAGTGGGAGCGCAGTCTCAAAATATCTGGATCTTCCAGGGTGGTTGGGACCTCACCGACGGCGTCAGCGACGCGGTGGTCACGGTGAACGGGGTGACCATACCTAATGTCGGCGGCCGCCTCTATCCGGGCTACTATCACGGCGAGCTCCCCGCCGCGGTCCCACCCGGGTCGCCACTTGACCTCCGGGTGAGCGCCCGCGGTCTTGTCGTAGAGGCGACCGACAACGTGCCGGAGGTGCCCGTCGTCACCGCCCCCGCCGCGGGAGCTGTCTTCGCCCCTGGCGGTTCCATCACGGTCCGCTGGACCAGCCTGACGAACCCCGACCGCTTCGCGGTATACGTGAACACGAACGGGCCTGTCTGGCATCGCGAGTTGCCGGGCACAGCACGCGAACTCGAGATCGCCGCCAGCGAGTTGCCGGCGGGTTCCGACCTCATGATCGGCGTTGTCGCCTACAACGACGGGTCGTTCACCGGACCGGCCCACTCCGACGCGCGCATGGGAATCATGTCGGTGGGCGACCCGAGGGTGATCACGATCAACCCCTGAGCACGGTCCCCACACCCCGGGCGGAGCGTGTCCAGTGAGGCTCCGCCCGGGCTCCGGGCCGCTAGCGGCCCCTGCCCTACCGCACCCTGACCACCCAGAACCGTGCGCCGAGCGATGAGCTGAGCGGGCTGCCCAGAGGATCCAGAGCCTGGACGGCCAGCGCTCCGTGGCCGGTGCTACTGGCGAGCCGCAGGTAGAACGTGCCGCCGCCGGCCACGCTGCCCTGGTGGGTGAAGGACACGAATCCGTGCGTCTCGGGCGTGAGGCGTTGTGCGGCCGGCATGGCGGCGTAGATGTCAGCCAGATTCCAGCTCTGCCTCTGGAGGGCGGGGGCGTCCGTGGCGCTGACGCGGCCGTCGGTGTACAGCATCTCGGCCCAGTTGACGATCTGGGTGGCGAGGGAGTGCCCCGTGGTCGATTGCAGGAAAGCGTCGAGCGCACTGTCGTCGGCAAGGAGCGTGACGGATTGACTCAGCTGGGCCTCGCCGCCGGAGAGGCTCGGGCCAATCTGGTCACTGAGGTAACGCATGAACGACCAGTCGGCGCCGGGGCCGGCGAGGGGATCGCAGGGAGAGGCCTGCCCGGCGAACCCGAACAGGGAGCACAGCTCGGGCGCCCCCGTGACCTGGCCGGAGGCTCCATCCCAGCCGAAGTAGTAAGACAGTCGGTTGAACCGGGGGGCGTACCATTTGGTGGCCAGGTTGTCGGCGGAAACGACGCTGGCGCCGTAGTCGAGGCCGGGCTGGTCTCCGCGCAGGGCGTGGCCCACCACCTCGACCATGAGCTCCGCCTGGCCCTCCGCGAGCCAGGTCGGCATCGGCGAGGCGATGCCGCTGGCGATGCGCTTGACGTTCTGGGCCACGTGCGTCAGCTTCAGACCCGGCCCCGAAGCGTCCATCACGCCCTGCAAGGTGGAGACGATCGCGGTCAGAGTGGACAGGGAATAGCTGACGGGCGGTGTGGTCACGTAGACCAGCGCGCCCTCGTCGCTCGCCGGACACGTGGACCGACTGACCAGGTCCACGTCGGTGGAGAACACCGGCGGGGCGCCGGTTCCATAGAGCGCCGGCGTGAGGAGCACCGTGATCCTGCCGTCGGCGTCGGCGAGCGAGCCGACGTACTGGCCGATCAGGCCCAGGCTCGTGTTCCTCAGGAGCGAGGCCACGCTGTTGACGGCGTTATTGAATACCGTGCTTCCCAGGAGCGAGGACAGGATCAGGCTGGGAACGGCCGGAGCGGCGACGACGACCTTGGAGCCGACGTACACCAGCGTGGCTTGCTGGGTCGTGTAGTCGTTGCAGGGATCGGTGGCGATGTGCGGCACCCGGAACGACACCGAGTCTCCCACGGTGGCGGTCGGAGCGAGGTCGAGGGGGGTAATGCCTCCGCCCGATGGCGATATGGTTGCCGAGAGCGGGATCTTCGTGAAGAACGATTGCTCCCAGTCGCGCAGCCGGAGCTCCGAGGACGGTGGAACCGTCAGAGCGGAGCCATCCGTCGACGCGGGGACCGTCACGGCCTGTGTGGATGGCGGTGCGACCTCGGCGACGGAGGTGTCGCTGGCAGTGAGGGTGAAGGAAGCGACAGCATTCCAGTCCCGGGTGGACGTGAGCCCCACCAGGAATTCCGCGGAGTCCGGCGCGGTAGAGCCTGCGATCTGCAGGCAGTATGCGTCAGGGTCCTCCACGACCGTGTCCTGACCCACCGCCAGGTCGAGCAGTCCCGGAGGCTGAACCATGATCTGCGTCGTCGCCGAGTCGCTGCGGCTGACGAAGCGGACGGTGCGGGTCTGGGCGGGTGCGCAGCCGAACGCCGGCACTTCCACCCTGATGGCGCTCTGCGTCACATCCACCGTCGGGGCGGCGCGGCCTCCGATCTGCACCGCATTGTCCGCCGGGTCAGGGCCGAAGCCGGTGCCGTAGAGGGTGACCGTGTCACCGACCACGGCGGGGACCGGCGTCACACTGTCGAGGGCGAAGCCCACGGCCGTCGCCGAGAACGCGACGGGAGAGCCGGGCAGATCCACGATGTCGTACACGGCCGAGTCACGAACCAGCGCCTGGGCCGTTTGTGGCCCGAGTGTCGGCCCCAGCGTCCAATTGTCTGCGGCAACACCGTCCAGGTCGGTGAGCACTTCGGTCGTGTCGAGAGACCCGCCGCCCGATACCGAGAAATCGACGGGAACACCGGCCACGGGGTTGTTGTAGCGATCGACGAGCTTCACGCGGATCGGCGCCGGTAGCGTGTACCCCGGCTGCTCCGTCTGCGCATCCCCGTCGAGCAGGGTCATGGAGTCCGGACGGTCGGCGATCCCGGTGGCCGTCGCAACGACGAATGCGGTATCGCTAGCCTCCGGCGTGGCTGCAAGGCTGTCGATGCCCGGCACCGTGTCCAGCGTCCAGCCCACGGTGGCGATTCCGTCCGATCCCGTGACGGCGGACGCCTCGGTGAGCGAACCGCCGCCGGAGGCCGTGAACCTGAGGGTGGCGCCCGCGAAGGGGGCACCGTTCTGGTCCAACGCCCGGAAGCTGATCAGCGTGTCGAGCGACATTCCGACGGAACCCTCTTGATCGTCGCCCTTCACGACCTCGACCGTCGCCAGAGCGGGCTTGCTCGGCTGCGACGGTCCTGCCGGCGAGCTCTTGGAGCAAGCGGCGGGAGCAACGCTGCCGATGATGACAAGCCCGACGACCGTTCGCACCAACGCGCGCGCCCTCATGATCCCGCCTCCCGGATCACGCCGTACACCTTAGGCACGACGACGTCCACGTCCGTCTCCTCGCCTCCGACCCAGACGTACGCGCCCACGTCGGCGGCCAGGGCCGCGGGCGCGTTCACGAGCTCGATGGCGCGTTTGCCATACAACCAGAGCTTGCCGTTTCTGGCCGTCACCACGCCCACCCAGCGGGGCTCGCCGAGGGACGAGCGGATCTCGTAGCCGTAGACGTCGAGGCTCGTGCCCGCCCGAACGCCCCAGACGCGGATCGTGTTGCCTGAGAGCTGAAGCAGGTCACCGAGAAGAGGCCCGGTCATTCGGAGTGTCTCGCCGCTGCCCATACGGACCGACGCGGATTGGACGGGATACGCCGATGTGACCACCTGACCGTCCAGGGTGTCGATGGCCGCTGCCGTGCACTCGGCTGTGAAGGCCACCCCCTGTGCGTCCCGGGCGCTGTCGAGCTCGATCACGACGGGGTTGGACGTTGTGACGCGGCAGCGTCCGCTCTGGTAATCCAGGTAGAGCACGGACGGGGTCAGGGCGGGCAGATCGCTGAGGATCGCATCGGAGCCCGGCGTTGCGCCGGTGCGCACGACCCCGTCGAGGGTGAGCCGGAACGCGTCCGGTGGCTGGCCGGTTCCGGTGGTGGCCAGGGAGACACCGACCTGCCCGGGATCGAGGGTCGCCACCGGGATCGTGCACGCGGCAATGAGCGACAGCGCCACAGTCTGTCCCTGCAGCACCTGGACGGTATCCGGCGCCGGCGTGCAGTAGCTCGGCAGGCCGGCCAGCCGGAACTCCCTGGAGCCCGGCACGAGACCGCTCACGGTCACCGTGTCCCCCGCGCTCACAATGCCGTGCGGACTCCCATCCACGAGCACGTCGAGCGGCCCATTGGAAACGGCAGGCACGTTGGCGGTGACGTGGGCGGAGCCCAGCGAGCCGGCCGCCGCGCATTGCACATCGAAGTGGACGCGCGTCGTGTCCGAACGCTTGTGCATACCATACCTGCGTTGCAGCAGCCAGACGCTGTCGCGGACCGCGCCGCCCACCACGGTGCAGTTGTCCGATACGCCCCGCAGCGCAACCTTGTGGCGCGCAATGAGGAGCGTGTTGCACGTGGGAGCAACGGCGGCGTAGTTGGGGACATCGACACCGAGCTTGCGGGCGCCGGCAACCACTCCCTGTACGCCGGGTGGAAGGAGGGCATCCGAGTATGCCACCGCGCAGGCGGAAATTCCCCTGTCGAAGCCCACGGAGTCGTTGGCGCCCACGTGCGCCGTCAGGGCGAGAGTGGAATCGAACGCCGGGACACGGCGGGCCCCCGGGTCGACCACGGCGGGGAGGGAGTCCGCGCGGGAGACGACCACGCTGTATCCGTCGGGGTCGGGGGCCGTGCCGGTCGTCGAGGTTGTCACGACCAGCGTTCCGTGTCCCCACTCGTCGGCGTAGCTGAATCGGCCCAACTCGAAGGTGCTGTCAAAGCTCGTGGGGATCTTGGGTTGGAAGAAAATCGTCGGCAGCTTGATCCCGGCGGACGGCGTGAGCTCGTAGACCATGTCGGTGGACAGGTGCCAGTTGTCGATGGCAGCGCTGTCAGGATCGATCTGCTCCCGTGACCATGTGACCTCGTCGAGCGGTTGGAAGGAGAGTCCCGCGTTGGCGCCGAGATCCACCCAGTCCTGGATGTGGGAGGAGTCCGACGCCTGGGTCGCCTGTGCGCTCGTGCTCGACGTCGAGCTCGAGGAATCGGCGAGGCTGAACTTGGCTACCGCCTCCACGGGAAGCCCCATCCGGAACACGACAGAGTCGGGGTTCAGCAGATCGAGGAGCTTGCCGTTCTGGTCGGAGCGGATCGAGGTCGTGCTCGAGCTCCAGCCGTCCTGGGGATTCCAGCTCTGGGTGACGCGCACCTCCTCGTCGAAGGTGCCCCGCAGCTTTGCGCCCGTGTTCTTCAGCTGGATGCTGGTGGCGAGGAACACGCCGATGGATCCTTTGAACTTGATCACGGGTGTGAGCTGCTCGCCGACCTGATAGCCGATCTCGGGGATGGGCAGCTTGAGCGTCAGCTTGCCATCGCCCTGGACGAACAGCGTGGTCGCGCCCCGGATGCGCGGCTGAATGACCGCGTGCACCTGCTGGACCGACGGGAGGACGACGGTGGGCAGCGTGCCGACGTCGGTGATCCGGCAGCGCTCGAATTGAGGCAGGACCCACCTCAATCCTTCCCAGTGCCCCGGCTTCACCCGGACCCATGAGCCTGGCAGGCACACCCGCACGGCGGGCAACGCGCTGTCCGGCACGGACGGGGCGAACCGGCGAATCCAGTCGATGAGGTTGGCGCCGGTGGGCGTGCTGATACAACCCGGGTAGGCTGCTCGGTTGCAGGGCGAGAAGGTGGGTGGGGTGCCTCCGCGGATCCCGCCACCGTCCACCATCATGTCCAGCGCCATGGACCCGCTCACCTGGATGTTGCTGTCCAGAAGGGCCATCGAGTCGATGACGCCACTGAGCGTAACGTTGACGTCTGCGGCTGTCACGGAGAGATCCTTCGCCTCCCCGCACAGGGTGGGCGAGTTGGGCAGGCTAGCGAGCAGCGAGTCGACGCCGGCGCACACGTTGTACTCGAACGTCCGCTGCAAAGGCGGCACGTCGATGTCACGGGTCAGATTGAGACCGGGCAGGGAGATGTCGGCCGGCTGCGTTCCGGACTTCAGCGGCAACCTCAAGCTGTACGTCCCGGACCGGATCACGTCGCTCCAGAGCGCCGGGCCGGTCTCCACGATCAGGACACCGCTCTGCGTCCGAACGCTAAGAACGCGGCGCGGTGTCGGACGATGGCCGTCCGCGGCCGCAACGATGACGTCGTCCCGTGCGATGGAGTCAGCCAGAGCCGTTGCCCCCTTGAAGCGGTACTCGCCGGACGCCAGCTGAGCCCCCGTCGAGACGAGAGGCCACCGGCCCGGGTCCATGAGCCGGGTCCCCTTCGTGAGCAATCCCGACCCGGGTGGGGTCTGTGCAGTCTGCCCTTCTGCGGGACTCGTCGTCGAGCGGCCGTGTTGGTTCACATGGGGACTGAGAGGGAGGGCATCGCAGCCGGATACGAACACAGCAATTGCCAGCACGGATATCCGTGCGGCGAGGCGCGGACGCAACATGTAGACTCCGGATTTGGGGATGACGTTACTGCCGGGGAGGCTTGTTGTTCCGGCGCATCGCCGCTGTATTGGATAGGTCCTGTGTCAGCCGAAGTCAAGGGCGCCCACGGTGCAAACGCCTGTTTCAACGCACGGGGTCGCTCCAGGATCCTCGCATCCGGGGCGCCACGGTCCGCCCGCCGTGGCGCCCCGGTACATCGGCCGTGCCGGTCGGTGTCAATGAAGCCGTCTAGGGCATCATGGACAGGATTTCGGCAAATCCTTCCGCATCCCACGCGCGCATCATGAGGGTACGGACGTTACCCTGAGCCGCCTGACTCAATGTGAGCGCCGCCCCCAGTCTGTCATCGTCCCCCTCTGCGATGACGACCAGATCGTATGGGCCCTGAGTGTAGTAGGCCCCGAGCACTTTCACCCCGGCTGCTTCCGCAGCCTGGATGCCGGCCTTCAGGCGGGCGGGCGACTCCTTGACGGCGCGAAGCCCCTGGTCGGTGAAATTGTACAGCGTCACGTAAAGAGCCATGGTAGGCCTCCTGGGTGGGGTGGAACAGCTGGGCGCTACGCTGCATCCGACACGCCGGCCGTCAGCGCTGGAACAGCCCGGGAAATCGTCGTCACGGGGCGGCCTGGCGACTCCTTCCACGGCAAGCACTTCGATAAGGCGCTGCGGGGAAACTTCGTCAACTTGTAGAATGTCGCCTGGCGACTGCGCCACGCAAGACTTACGGAGGCGAGTGACCGGCTCCGCTAGCCCGCGAAGCCCTGGATCTGGGCGGCCAGGGCCCGGAACGCTTTGCCCCGATGGCTGAGGCGGTTCTTCTCCTCCGGGTTGAGCTCTGCGACGGTGCGCTCGGAGACACCTTCGGGCCCGGTGGGCAGGAAGAGGGGGTCGTAGCCGAAGCCGCCGGTCCCGCGGGGTGCATGAGCGATGCGCCCCAAGAACGTGCCGATGGCCGTCAACTCGGCGCCGGCAGTGGTGACCAGGACGGCAGCGCACACGTAGTGGGCGCCGCGGCTCTCATCGGGGACGTCCAGCAATTTCTCCAGCAGCAGCGCGTTGTTGGCGTCGTCCAGGTCCTGTCCGCGCAGGTCGTCGCGGCCCGAGAAGCGCTTGGTGCGCACGCCTGGATCGCCGCCCAGGGCGTCCACGCACAGGCCGGAGTCGTCGGCCAGCACCGGCAGCTCCGTGCGTGCCGCGAAGTAGCTAGCCTTGGCCAGGGCGTTCTCGCGGAACGTGTCGAAGTGCTCCAGGTCGTCCTCCTCGGACGTGGGGGGCAGGCCGAGATCCGACAGGCTGACGAGGTCGAAGTCGCCGGCGGTGGCCAGGATCTCGCGCACTTCCCTGGCCTTGTGGGGGCTGCGGGTAGCGAGGACGAGGCGCATCAATCGTTGAGCACCTTGCGCTGAAGCGCCGACAGCTTCTGGATGCCGTCCAGTCCGAGGTCGAGCAGCTCGTCCAGCTGGGTGCGGTCGAAGCTGCGTCCCTCCGCCGTGCCCTGGACCTCGACGAGTCCGCCGGATTCCAGCGCGACCAGGTTCATGTCCACGTCGGCGGCAACGTCCTCGCAGTACTCCAGGTCCAGGCGCAGGTCGCCGTCGAAGATGCCGACGCTGACGGCGGCCACGAGCTCACGCATGGCGTTCCGGGCGACGCCCCGCTCTCGCACGAGCCAGGCGCAGGCGTCGTGCAGGGCGACGGCCGCGCCGGTGATGGACGCAGTGCGGGTCCCGCCATCGGCCATGACGACGTCACAGTCCAGCAGGATCGTGTTCTGCCCCAGCGCTTCCAGGTCCGTGGCGGCGCGCAGCGAGCGGCCGATGAGGCGCTGGATCTCGCGAGTGCGCCCGCCTGCGCCGTTGCGCTCCCGGCGTGTCCGCTCCTGCGTGGCGCGTGGCAGCATGGCGTACTCCGCCGTGACCCAGCCGGCGCCCTGGCCCTCCCGCCAGCGGGGCACCCCGGCTTCGACGGTGGCCGTGCACAGCACCTCGGTCCGGCCGAAGCGGACCAGACAGGACCCCTCGGCGTACGGGGCTGCGTCGCGCTGGAGGCTCACCGTGCGCAGCTCGTCGTTGCGCCGCTGGGTTCTCGCGTGGTCGGTCATTCGTTTTCCCGGATCTTCTTGAGGAGCGCGGTGGTGGAACGGCCTTCGACGAAGGGCAGCAGCACGAGCCGGCCGCCGGCGGCTTCCACGGTGTCGCGGCCCACCACCTCGTCCGGCCGATAGTCGCCGCCTTTCACCAGCACATCCGGCACCAGGGCCCGGATGAGCTCGGCCGGCGTGTCCTCATCGAAGAGCGTCACGGCATCGACGCAGGCCAAACCGGCGAGCAGGTAGCAGCGGTCCTGCTGCGGGGTCAGGGGCCGGCCGGGTCCCTTCAGGCGTCGAACAGACTCATCCGTGTTGACGCCGACGACCAGGAGATCGCCGAGGGTGCGGGCACGCCACAGGTAGTCCACGTGCCCGCGGTGCATCAGGTCAAACACGCCGTTGGTGAAGACCAGCGTGTGGTGACGGGGGCGGCCGAAGCGGGCCAGCAACTCGTCGCGCGACAGGATGCGTCGGTCGGGGAATGGCGGGGTCTCGCTCATGGGCGCATCACGGTGCCGGAACGGCCGCCCGGTCGGGCCCGTCCCCGCGAATGGCGTCCAGGATCTCCGTGGCGCCTGCGTCCGCCAGCCGTCGAGCCAGCGCGCGACCCACGCCCTCGGGATCGGTGGAGCTGCCGGACAGCTCACCCCGCACGACGTCGTGTCCGTCCAGCGAAGCCACCAGCCCATGCAGGGTCAGCGTTTGATCCTGCACGCGGGCAACGGCCCCGATGGGCACCTGGCAGCCGCCCTCCAGCTCGTTCAGGAAGGCGCGTTCCGCCGTCACGGCCGTGCGTGTCTCCGCGTGGTCCAGCACGGCCACGAGCGCCCGCGTAGAGTCCGCATCCGCCCGGATTGCGATGGCCAGCGCCCCCTGCCCCACGGCCGACAGCCAACCGGGCGCATCCAGCACCTGCCCCACGGCCTCCTCCCGCCCCAGCCTCCGGATCCCGGCCAACGCCAGAATGGCGGCATCGAAATCTCCCTCGGCGACGCGCCGCAGCCGCGTGTCCAGGTTGCCACGCAGATCCTCGACGATCACGTCCGGACGACGGTCGAGAAGCTGGGCTCTACGTCGAAGCGAGCTCGTGCCCACGCGGGCACCGGGCGGCAGGTCGTCGAGGGACGAAACGGGGCCGGGCCCAAACACCACGGCGTCCCTGGGATCCTCGCGGCGGGTGATGGCGCCCAGGTCCAGGCCGGCCTCCAGCACGGTAGGCACGTCCTTCAGGGAGTGGACCGCCAGGTCCGCCGCGCCGTCCAGCACGGCCCGGTCCACTTCCTTGGTGAACAGTCCCTTGTCCCCGATGCGCGCCAGCGGCACGTCCGTGATGCGGTCGCCCGTCGTGTGCTGGATGGCGATCTGCACGCGCAGGTCCCCGTGCTCCGCCTCCAGGCGTGCCTTCACATGCTCCGCCTGCCAGAGCGCGAGAGTGCTGCCCCGCGACGCGATCTTCAGGACCATCGCGCCCTCGCCGTCTCGATGGCCGTCACCACTGGGACTGCGCGCCGTCGATGATCTGATTGACGAGGTTCTTGATGGCCTCGGTCTGTCCCTCCTGGTCGGACTGTTGGGGCGTATACTCGCCGTGCCCCGTCAGGCCGTTCGTCTCCCAGATGATCAGGTTGCGCTTCACGTCGATGAGCTGCGCCGTGATGGAGATCTGGACCTCGTTGGTCAGCACCTGCGGGTTCTGGCCCGGTTGCGTCTTGTAGTTGCCCTGCACGTCGTCGTAGCGGGTGATGTTGCCCTTGAGGATGGCGTCGGCATCGGCCTGCGGCGCCGTCCGGATGCCGAGCTGTTTGGGCAGCGTGCCCGACAGCCCATCGAACAGCTGCCGCTCCAGGTCGAACTGGGTCGTCTGGTTGTCGAACGGTGCGATATAGATGGTTTTAATGTCCGGCGGGAAGCCGCCTCCTCCGCGGAACCCGTAGTTGCACCCGGCGGCCGCCCCCAGCAGGAACAGGACCAGCAGGATCTCAGCGTGCCGGATTCCAGGTTTCCGGCGGATACGGATCGACATCTTGCACCTGTTTCAATTCGATGACCAGTTCAACGTAGCCGGCCCAGTCGCGGTAGACGGCCTTGTCGGGGAGGCGGAGCGAATCCCCTTCCAGCTGGACCGTGTAGCGGCGATTTCCGGGCCCGTCCCATTGTACCCCACGGAGCCGGCCTCGATCGAGGTCGTAGCGTAGCCGCCCCCCGCCGTCCAGGTAAAGGAGCTGCACGCGATCGTCCTTCCGGGCGGTGGAGATGAGTCGAGCACTCTGCGGCGGCTCCACCACGCCCAGCACGGCCCACATCATCGGGGGCGGCGGCAGGTCCACCGTCTGCTGCGCGGAGGGCAGCCGCACATCGCCGTCCACGATGGCGGCACTCAACAGGCCGTCCCCCCGGGGGCCGAACAGGTCGATGCGCGCCCGGTCGGGGGGCTCCACACGGGCGACGCCCTGACCGCGAAAACGTCCGTCCCGCTCCCGCATGTGCCAGTCGAACACGATGCGCAACGGCTGCGTGGGCGCCGTATTCTCCAGGGCGGCCCGCTCGAGGGCCGGATCGGGCGGGCCCGTCGCCTTCAACGTCCCGGCGCATGCGGTCACGACGGCGATTAGCAGAAGGACCGCCGCTCGGGCGATGGTCACGGCGCCTCGCGGGCCCCGAACATACCGGCGATTCTCGAGAAGCGTCAAGGCGCAACCGCCGCAGAGCGAGTGAGCAAACGGCGCACGTCGTCCGGCAGCTTGCAGGCCCGTCCTTCGGCGTCGCGAGCCACCAGCGTAGTCGTGGCCGAAGCGAGCTTCACGTCCGGCCCACCCCGCTCAAGCCGCACGACGCGGTAGCCGAACGTGACCGCGCGGGAACGCACTTCTTCGATCCACGTGTCCACCCGGACCTCGTCGTCGTAACGCGCGGCGGCATGGAATCGGACGGAGGCATCCGCCACGGCGAGGAACGTTCCGTTCCGCTCCATCTCGGCGTACGTCATGTCGAGCTGGCGCATGTAGTCCGTGCGCCCCATCTCGCACCAGACCAGGTAATTGGCATGGTACACGACACCCATCTGGTCCGTTTCACTGTAGCGGACGCGGAACGTGGTGCCGTGCATGCGGCCGTCGTGGTCCGTCATTCTCCGTACGGAATCCAGATGTTCTTCACCTGCGACGCGTGCCGCAGGAAGTCCGGCCCTGCGCCCTGCCGCGGGTCCAGCCAGTCGCGCGGGCTGCGGTCCACCCAGGTCGGCTTCATGTTGCCGGCGGACAGCCGTTCCAACGCCGCCGCGTCGTCCACGGGCGGGAAACACCAGAGTGCGCTCACGTCATCATGCCCCGCGAGCACTTGCGCAAGCTCGTCACGCGGGCCGGTGATCATGTTGACGACGCCGGGCGGGACGTCGGATGTCTCCAACACCTGGTACAGGTCCGTGGCCACCAGTGCGCCCGGCGCGGAAGGCAGCGCGATGACCGCGTTGCCCAGCGCCACCGGCGGGATCACGGTCGAGACCAAGCCCAGCAGCGGGAACGCCCCCGGGCACACAACGCCCATCACGCCCCAGGGCTCGGGCATGGCGAGGGTCACACCGCGCAACGGTACGTGGTGCACGGCGCCATCCCACTTGTCGGCCCAGGCCGCGTAGGTGAACAATCGCCGAATCGATGCATGGAACTCCGCGGCCGCCGTCTCGCCGGCGGACGCCCTCGACGCCGCGATGCGCGCGATGAACTCATCACGCCGGGCTGCCAGGTTCTCCGCGAGGTAGTACAGCACCTGTGCCCGCTGGTGGGCCGTGCGGCCGGCCCACGACGCCGCGTGCGCGGCTTCTACGGCGTTCCGCACGTCCTTCCGGTTGCCGGTCCCCACCTCGCCCAGCACTGTTCCGTCGGCGCCCATGACGGCGTGGCTGTATCCGCCGTCGGGACGGACCTGCCGGCCGCCGATGTACAACTTGGCCGTGCGATCCAGCCCCGCGCCGCCGTTCACCCCCCCGACGGGGAGAGTGGGAGACGGGGAGACAGGGGGAGCGCCGTGCACATCCCTTCCCGTGGGTTCTTCGTTTCCGGCGTCGGCGACGTCCGGGCGGGCGCGGGCAGGCGCGGCGCCGTCCGACCAGGCACGCTCGGCCACCGGAGCCGTTTCCCGCCCCCGCCCGCGCCCCCGCCTGTCGTCCGCCAGTTATTCCCACTTGCCTTCCCGGCGGCCTTCGCGGCCGAAGCCGCTCTCGCGGTAACCGCCGAAGCCAGAGGCGGCGTCGAACAGGTTGGTGCTGTTGATCCAGACGGTGCCGGCGCGAATCTTGGGCGCGACGTCGAGGGCCAGGTTGATGTTCTCGCTCCAGACGCTGGCAGCGAGGCCGTAGCGGGTGTTATTGGCCAGGGCGACGGCCTCGGCGGGCGTGCGGAACGTCATGAGCACGACGACGGGGCCGAAGATCTCGATGCGCGCCACATCGGCGGCGGGTGCGACGTCGGTGATGAGGGTGGGTGGATAGAACCAGCCTTCTTCGGGGCAGCTCCAGGACGGCTGCCAGACGGTGGCACCGTCCTGTCGGCCGCCCTCCACGAGGGTCTCGATCCGCTCCAGTTGCACGGGCGCGATGATGGCGCCGACGTCCACGGCCTTGTCGAGCGGATTGCCGACGCGCAGCGTCTCCATGCGGGCGCGGAGGCGTTCGATCAGGTGCTGTGCCACGCCCTCCTGGACCAGGATGCGAGAGCCGGCGCAGCAGACCTGGCCCTGGTTGAACCAGATGGCATCCACGACGCCCTCGACCACGCTGTCCAGGTCGGCGTCCTCGAAGACGACGAAGGGCGACTTGCCGCCCAGCTCCAGCGTCAAGCGCTTGCCGGTGCCGGCGGTGCGCTCCCGGATGATGCGGCCAACCTCGGTGGAGCCGGTGAAGGCGATCTTGTCCACGTCCGGGTGCCCCACCAGCGCCTCGCCGGTGCGGCCGTCCCCGGTCACGACGTTGAGCACGCCGGCTGGCAGCCCGATGCGCTGGCAGACCTCGGCGAACAACAAGGCCGTCAGGGGCGTGTACTCCGCCGGCTTGAGCACGACGGTGTTCCCGCCGGCCAGGGCCGGGGCAACCTTCCAGGCCAGCATGAGCAGCGGGAAATTCCACGGGATGATCTGGCCGACGACGCCGATGGGGCCGTGGCCGGGAAACTCGTCATCCCGAAGCTGCGCCCAGCCGGCGTGGTGGTAGAAGTGTCGGGCGACGAGCGGGACATCGATGTCGCGGGTTTCCCGGATGGGCTTGCCGTTGTCCAGGGTTTCGAGGACCGCGAAAAGGCGGGAATGCTTCTGGATCTGCCGGGCCATGGCGTACAGGAAGCGGGCCCGCTGATGGCCGTCCAGAGCCCGCCATGCCGGCAACGCTGCGCGGGCCGCACGCACCGCCGCGTCGACGTCGTCCACCCCACCTTGCGCCACGTTCGCCAGCACCTGCTCGTTGGCCGGGTTGAGCGTGTCGAACCGCTCTCCGGCCGCAGGCTCCCGCCATTCGCCGCCGATGAAGAGGTCGAAGCGCACGCCGTGGGCGTCCAGCCAGTCCAGTGCCGGGGCGGCCCGTTCGGGGGCCGGCCCGTACTCCAGTGTTTCCATGATCCGGGGGATCTCGTCCACGTGTGCCTCTTACGCCATGGGATGCCGGTGCGCCGCGGAATAGCGGCCCGTAACGAAGTGCTCCAGCTGCCGCTCGATGTCGGCCAGCAGCGAGCTGGCGCCGAATCGGAACAGGGCCGGTCCGGCCCAGTCGGCGCCCAGCTCCTCCTTCATCAGGACGAGCCACAGCAATGCTTGCTTGGCCGTTCGGATGCCGCCCGCAGGCTTGAACCCCACGCGCCGACCCGTGCGCTCGAAGTAGTCACGAACGGCGCGCACCATCACGAGTCCTACCGGCAGCGTGGCGTTCACTTTCTCCTTTCCGGTGGACGTCTTCACGAAATCGGCGCCGGCCATCATGGCCACCAGGCTGGCGCGCCGCACGTTGCGCAGCGTGCCCAGCTCGCCGGTCCCCAGGATGACCTTGAGGTGCGCCGGTCCCGCCGCCTCCCGGAAGGCCCTCACCTCGTCGTACAACGCCTGCCAGCGGCCCGTGAGCACATGGGCACGGGTAATGACGATGTCGATCTCCCGGGCCCCGGCAGCCACGGAGGCACGGATCTCGGCGACACGCTGCGGCAGCGGGTTCAACCCTGCGGGGAATCCGGCGGACACCGCGGCCACCGGGATGCCGGTGCCTTCGAGAGCGGCCACCGCATCCTCGACGAAGGCGTGATAGACGCACGCAGCGGCCACGTGCGGCGGCCGGTCCTTCAGACCCAGGGCGCGTACCAGGTCCGGGCGGATCGGTTGGCGCGCCTTGGCGGCAAGCCGGCGCACGGTGCCCGGCGTGTCGTCGCCCGACAACGTCGTGAGGTCGATGCAGCGGACCGCCCGCACCAGCCAGGCAGCCTGCCACTGCTTCTTCACCGAGCGGCGCGTGCCCAGTGTGGCCGCCCGCCGCTCCACCGCGCTTCGGTTGACCGGCGCATGCCGGACCCAGTCCAGGTCCAGGGGCATGCCCGGGTTGCGCGTGTCATCTGCCGGCAGCGCCGTGTACGGCTCGGGCCGGCGCGTCGATCGTTCGTGTCGTGTTTGCATACGACTCCGTCGCGTGCCTCTCGAAGGTCGCAAGATACCGGACGACATGGTGAGCCGCCACGCCGGACTGGCCTTGTAGCGGATCCGTGGCCGGGGTAGCTTTGCGCCCATGAAAGCGCCGGTCTACATCGCTTCCGACATTCACCTGGGCGCCGTGCCGGATGCCCGGGAACGCCTGTTCATCGCGTTCCTGGAACACCTGGCCACCGACGCAGGATCCCTGTTGCTGCCGGGCGATCTATTCGATTTCTGGTTCGAGTACGGGACGATCATCCCGGGGCGACACTTCCGGGTGCTGGCGGCCCTCGCCGGTCTGGTGGATGCGGGCATTCCGGTCATGCTGCTGGGCGGGAACCACGACGCCTGGGGCGGACGGTTCCTGGAGCAGGAGGTGGGTGTGACGTTCCGAGCCGCGCCGGTGCGCACGGAGATCGCGGGGCGGCCGGCGCTGGTGGCGCACGGCGACGGCGTGGGCCGGGGCGACCTGAAGTACCGGATCCTGAAGACCATCCTGCGCAGTCGCATCACCATCGGGGCTTTTCGCGCCCTGCACCCGGAGCTGGGTCTGCGCATTGCGCGGGCCGTGTCCACGACGGAGGCGAAGGCGGACTCGGACCCGTCGGTGCAGGGCCGGTCGGAGTTCATCAAGGCGTGGGCGCTGCAACAGCTGGAGGCGGACCCGACCCTGGCGTGGGTGGTGTGCGGCCACTCGCACCTGCCGGCGGTGGTGGAGGCCGGGACGGGACGCTACTACCTGAACGCCGGCGACTGGGTCACACACAACTCGTACATCCGGGTGGACGCCGACGGGGCGCCCACGCTGCTGCACTGGCCCGACGACGTGACGTAGCCCGTCGCTATCTCCGGCGTCCCAGGGGCACCTCGACGCGCAATGCGACACCGCCCCGGGTACCCGGCTCGGTGGTGATGATCGCCGGGAAGTCCGCCAGGTGGGCCGTCACGAAGGCGTCCACGCCGCTGGCCAGCGTCCAGAAGATGGTGAGGGCGATCCAGTCCTGCCGCTGCTGCTTGCGCGAGTTCTCCACCAGACGCATGTCGTTCTCGAGGGAATCCTGCCCGATGAGCTGATCACGCTGGAACGGATCGGCCAGCTGGCTTGCCAGGGCGGTGTCGGTGGCCGCCACCGCCTGGAGCGAATCAAGGACCATGCTCCGGCGGATCGTCCGCATCTGCCGGATCTCATCCAGCTTCGCGAAGTTCTTGAAGTTCATGAACCAGCTGCCCGCCCAGCCGGCGTAGTAGACGGCGCCACGGAAGTAAGCGTGATAATCGGCCTGACCCCAGCCCGGCAGGATGATGGAGCGCAGCATGGCGCCGGCCGGCCCCGGCCCCGGGACGGATGCAGGCGCACTTGGAATGGGCAGGCCGTGCGGGAAAGTGTCCGCAGGGGGTGGGGTCGTGTCGGCCGGCGGGCGGACCGGTTCCTGGGCGGCGGCGGGGACGAAGCACATCGCGAAGACGGCGGCCAGAGCCAGCGTGAGCGAGCGGAGCACGGACCGAACCGGGCGCGCAGTGTGGGGAGCGTTCGCCGGGCGAGACATGGCGTCAGGCGGCGTCCACGGTGGGTGGCAAACCCGTGGGCGAGCCGGCCGCGCCTGCCAGCACCGTAAGGGCACCGGGCAGCGTGCTGATCTCCACGGTCCGCGCGCCCGGCGGTTCCCGAAGCTCTCCGTCCAGCTGAAAGAACAGCGGCTCGTCTCCCGCCGCCTCGATCCGGATCTGGCGGCCCTGCCGCATGGTCACCTGCCGCATACCCGTGTGTGTCCCGCGCATCACCTTCGGAATCACCGCCGCGATCTCCCGATAATTGAGACTGGTCACCATCAAGATATCCAGCAACCGGTCCTCGGGTTCCGCAGCGGGAGTGACCCAGAATCCGCCGCCGATGCATTTCCCGTTGCCGACGGCGATCATCATCATGTGATCGTCGAAGCGTTCGCCGTCCACGGTGACGCGCAGGGGAATGGCCCGAAACCCGACCACCGCGCGCAACACGCCGACCAGGTACTTGAGGACGCCCGGCAGTTGCGGGAGCCGGAGCACCTGGCGCACCACTTCCACATCGATGCCGGTGCCGGCACCGTTGATGAAGAACTCGTCGCCGCCGTCCCAGCGCACACGTCCGACGTCGAACCGGCGCGGGATCCCGTTCGCCACGGTGGCGATGGCACCGTTCAGGCCGTCCGCGAGCTCCAGCATCTTGACGAAATCGTTGCCGGTGCCCACGGGCAGCACGCCGAGGGTGGCCGCCTGCGCGCCGGCCTGGAAGCCCGCCGTCAACAAGCCGTTGGCCACCTCATGCGCCGTGCCGTCCCCGCCCACCGCCACGACGACGTCGGCGTCGAAAGCGCGCTCACGGGCGAGGCGGAGAGCATGGCCCTGTGCTTCCGTCTCCGATATATCGAACTCGAGACCGGCAGCGGCCAGGCCCTTTTCGATCCGTTCGCGCATCTTTCGACCCCGGCCCCCTCCCGAGACCGGGTTCAGGATCACATGGGCAAAACGGCGCTCTTGCTGGCTCAACGCCCTTCGTTCCGCGGTTCGAGATGCAGGTCCAGGGACAGGCGCACCATGGTACGCCCGGTCGCAGCGAAGGTCAATCTTCCGCGAAGACGGCCCCGAGCGCAGCGCGCACCGCGTCCGGCGCAAATCCCCGGCGTCCCAGGTAGCCGTACAGGCTCCGGCGTGCCCGCGTGCGTGCGTCCGGGTCCCCGGCTGCTTTGCGGAGTCGGGCCCGATTGCGCACGGACCAGGCGCGGGCCGCTTCCAGGGCCAGCTCCGCTTCCGTGGCATCCGCCTCATCGAGCGCCCGGTCGACGGCGGCGGCGGCAGTGTCCGGTTCGACGCCCTTGGCCCGCAGCTCGGAGACGAGCCGCCGGCGTCCTCTCGGCCGCATGCGCAGGCGATCGCGCACGAATGCTTCGGCGAAGGCCCCGTCGTCGAGGTAGCCGCGTTCACGCATTTCCTCGATGCAGCCGTCCACGACGACCGGTGGGAACCCCTTGCGAAGCAGGCGACGGCGCAGCTCGGCAGTGGACCGGGCGCGGTACGACAGCAGGCTCAGGGCGGCGTCCCGGGCGCAGTACGGCTCGTCCCGGCGTTCCAGATCGGCCAGCAACGCCGGGTCCACGGGGTCGTCCACATGCAGGCCGGCGTCCAGTACCAGCTCTTCCGCCAGGTCCCAGGTGCGGCCGTCGTCGAGCACCACTCGGATCCTCCCCGAGCGGCGCAGGCGGCGCAGCTTCTCGATGCGCGGGACGTCGGTGTGCCCGTGCGCTTGACCCTTCATGGCTCTACCGGCAAGATCATGGCGCCCGCAGTCCCGAGACGCGGGTTACGATGAGAACGATCCGCAGACTGACGGAATAATGGAGCCCGGACGCGAGCGCAAACTCGTCACGGTCGCTCTGATCCTGGGCATGTTCCTGGCCGCCCTGGACGCGACGGCCGTGGGGACCGCCATGCCGACCGTGGTGGCCGACCTCGGCGGCGTGTCGCGATACAGCTGGGTGTTCTCCGCCTACCTGCTCACATCCACGACCACGGTGCCGCTGTTCGGCAAGCTGGCCGACCTGTTCGGCCGGCGCCGCGTCTACCTGGTCAGCGTGGCGCTGTTCCTCCTCGGCGCCATGCTCAGCGGCACGTCCACGTCGTTCACGCAGCTGATCCTGTACCGTGCCCTCCAGGGCCTCGGCGCGGGCGGCGTCCAGCCGGTGGCCATCACGCTGGTCGGCGACATCTACACCATGGAGGAACGCGGCCGCATGCAGGGAGTGTTCTCGGGCGTCTGGGCCGTGTCCAGCCTGGTCGGCCCGGCGGCCGGCGGCCTCATCACCGACCTGCTGTCCTGGCGCTGGGTGTTCTTCCTGAACCTTCCGTTCGGCCTCGCCTCGGCGGTCCTGCTACGGCTGTTCCTGCGGGAGGAGACGGAGCGACGCCGGCATCACCTGGACATCGCCGGCACCGTGAGCCTGACCTTCGCCATCACGCTGCTGCTGCTGGCCGTGTTGCAGGGCAGCGATCTCTGGGGGTGGACCGACGTCCGCACCCTCGCCATGATCGCCGTGTCCGGCGTCGGCCTGGTCTACTTCCTCTTCCAGGAACGACGGGCACCCGAGCCCATGCTGCCGCTGGAGCTGTTCCGGAACCCGGTGATTGCCATCTCGAGCCTGGGTAGCGTGGCGCTCGGCACAGTGCTGTTCTGCGACTCGGCGTACGTCCCCATGTTCACGCAGGGCGTGCTGGGCGGCACGGCCATCGACGCCGGCATGTCGCTGGCGCCCATGTCCATCGGGTGGCCAATCGCCAGCACACTGTCCGGGTGGCTGGCCATGCGGTGCGGCTACCGCGTGTTCGCCATCGTCGGGGCCGTGCTCGCCGTAGCGGGATCCCTGGTGTTGGCCTCGGCACACGCCGGGTCGGGGGTGGGCATCGTCATGCTGTCCATGCTGCTGGTGGGGTTCGGACTCGGCTTCATGTCGACGCCCTACCTGTTGGCCGTCCAGAACGCGGTACCCTGGCGGCAACGGGGCGTGGCCACGAGCTCGGTCCAGTTCTTCCGTACCATCGGCGGGGCCATCGCTGTGGCGGCGTTGGGCGCGGTGCTGAACGCGCGTCTCCTGGCCGAGGCCGGCACGACGGACGCCAACGTGGTGCTCAACCCGGCGCGGCGCGGAAGTCTGGCACCCGAGGTGTTGCACCGTCTGGTATCGGCGCTGGACAGCGGCCTGCACTCGGTCTACCTGGTGATCGCCGGCATGGCTCTCGTGGGTGTGCTGGTGGCCGTGCTCTTCCCGCGCGGCTCAGCGGAGTCACAGGCCCACGAGGAGGTCCGGGCGGGCTGAGGCTCAGGCAGGTGCGCCGGCGAGGGCAGCCTCGGCGGCCTGCGCCGCCCCGTCCGCGTCCACGGAAACGCCTTCGTCGGCCAGCACCGCTCCCAGCGAGCGAACACAGAGCATCACGTTTTCCGGCCGACTGGCGTATCCCATGAGACCGATGCGCCAGATCCTGCCGGCGAGCGCGCCGAGGCCCGCGCCGATCTCCAGGTTGTGCTCCTCCAGGAGGCGCCCGCGCACCTTCGCCTCATCGACACCCTCCGGAACCGACACGGCGTTGAGCTCGGGCAGACGCTCGGCCTCCGGCACGATGAAGCGCATGCCCATGGCTTCCAGGCCGGCGCGCAGCGCCTCATGGTTGCGGCGATGGCGCGCCCACGCGTTCTCGATGCCCTCCTCCTCCACCATGAGCAGGGCCTCGTGCAGGCCGTAGAGCGCATTCACGGGCGCCGTGTGGTGATACGAGCGCTTGCCGTCGCCCCAGTACGCCATGACCAGGTTCAGATCCATGAACCAGCTCTGGACCGGCGTCTTGCGGCCGCGCACCCGGGCCGCAGCCTCATCGTTGAACGTGATGGGGGACAACCCGGGAGGCGCGGACAGGCATTTCTGGGTCCCTGCGTAGACGACGTCGAGACCCCAGCCGTCGACTTCGACCGGCACGCCTCCCAGGGCCGTCACCGTGTCCACCAGGGCGAGCGCGCCGTGGTCATGGACGATCCGGGCGAGCGTCCCGGCATCGGAAAGCGCGCCGGTGGACGTCTCCGCCTGCACGAACGCCACGATCTCGACATCAGGGTTGGCAGCAAGCGCGGCTTCCAGTTTGTCGGGGCTGACCGCCCTGCCCCACTCGTCCTCGACGACGACGACGTCGGCGCCGGCCCGACGGGCCATGTCGGCCAATCGCCCGCCGAACACGCCGTTCTGACAGACAAGTACCCGGTCCCCGGGCTCCACCAGGTTGACGACACAGCTTTCCATGCCGGCCGTTCCGGGTCCCGAGACGGGCATGGTGAGCGCGTTCCCGGTTCGGAACACGTACCGCAGCAGGTCCTTGATGTCGTCCATGAGGCCGACGAAGGCGGGATCCAGATGCCCGACGGTCGGCCGGGCCATGGCGTTGAGCACCCGCTCGTGGACATCGGAAGGGCCGGGGCCCATCAGCACCCGGCGCGGCGGTTCGAAGGAAGCGTTCGACATCTTCGGCTCCGTTTGCGGTCGCATTGATCACGAGGCGCCAGCCCCGGTGCAGGTTAGCCGGCAATACGGCGGGTCGCAACGACAGGAGCGCGGCAGCCGAATCGGCCGCCGCGCTCCTGTCCATCCTGGCACGTCGAGGAAAAAGTCAGCCAGCGCCTAACCGCCTCAGAATCCGGTGTTGAACCCGAACGTGAGGTACGGGCCCTTGTCCGATCGCTGGAACGGATCCACGTAATCCAGCTCACCCAGCAGGAAGCCGAACAGGTTGATGCGCAAGCCGATGCCGGCGCTCGTAAGGATCGGACGTGGGCCACCGAGGAACGTCGCCTGCGAGTCGGATGTCCAGGCCACGCCGGCGTCGTAGAACGCCACGAGGTCGGCCGGCGGCGCGTTGCCCGTCTTGGTCAGCAAACCGAGAGGCCCCAGCAGCGGCACGCGCAGCTCCGCGTTGCCCACGGCGATGCGAGTCCCGAACAGGTCGTTGAGCACTGTGTATTCCGAACACTGGTTCAGCGCCTGGTTCGCCGGGCATCGGTTCAGGTCGAAGGACCCGTAGTCGTAGCCGCGGATCAGGCTCGGGTATCCGAGGAAGACGCGGCTCAACCGGAAGTCGTTGGAGCCGGGTCCGTAATTGCCGAATTGCATGAGCCGGCCGGCGAGGGTCAGGTTGCCGGGAAGGCGCTTGTAGCCACGGAAGTCGGTGATCACCGTCTCGTAGTTCAGCGTGCCGACCGCCGGCGCGACCTCCACATGGAAACGCGCGCCCGCCACCGGGCCGGTGGGTCCCATCAGCGAGTTGTCGTACACCAGCGCCGCGGAGCCCATGGCTTCGCTCATTCCGCCCGGCTCACAGATGGTGGTGTAGAAGCTCAGGCTGTCGCCGCAGGGCGGAACGGACGCCTTCTGGTTGAGCAGCCTCTGCCCGGTGGACAACGAGAAGGCCTGGTTCTGCACCTCCACGTTGAAGCCCGTATATGTGTATCCCCCACTGAACTCGAGCCGCAGCGCGCGGTTGAAGGGATACTGCACCAGTCCCATGAGCTGCCGATTCACCATCCAGAAATAGAGCGTCTGCTGCACAAACGCCTGCTGCCCGTTCACGGTGCCGTACCCACCGCCGAAGCTCTGGTATACCTGCGGCATCTGGCCTCCGACGACGCCCCAGTTGGCGCGATGCGCCAGGTTGACGTACTGGGCCACGGCCCCGATGCCGTCCAGCACGTGACCATTCAGGATCTGGATCTGGAGCTGCGTAACGAGCTGCCTGCGCCCGAGCATGTCGCTGAAGTGGAGGCCGGCTCCGCCGCCGATGAACGAACCGAACGAGCTGGCCCCGAACCCCAGGCTGGGCTGCGAGATGTAGTCCAGCGAGAGGTCGCCGTCGTAAGGATGATCTTCGAAGGAGGACCCACTGGGTAGCCCCTTCGTGGGAGCCGACAGGAAGTCCAGCAGCATGGTATCGCCACGCTGAAGCGGCGGCAGCCGCGCGGCGTCGTACTGGTCGGCTCGGGCGGGGGCACCGCCGTCCTTCACCACATCCCGGTGGTCCAGGCGGTACAGCTCGAAGTTGCCCTTCTCGTATGTGTTGAAAACGATGGTGCCGCTCTTGGACGCGACGGCCAGCGCCGGACTTAGCTCCGTGATGCCGCTCGCGCCGACGTACAGATCCGTGAGCGGGACGGGGCTCGCCGAATCCGGGTCCAGTCGGTACACGTTCGGCACTCCGCCCACATCGGAGATGAAGTACAAGGTGCGGCTGTCCGCCCCCCAGTGCGGGTTGATATTGTTGGAGCCCTCGAACGTCTCAACACGGTGGACCTCGCCGGTCGTCGGCGAGATGACCGCCAGGTCGAAATGGCCGGGCTGCAGGTCACTCAGCTGCGTGCTGAACCGGTCGGTGGAGATGGCGATCCATTTGCCGTCGGGCGACCAATCAGGGTGCAGCTCCGCATACTGATCGTCTGTCAGCTGATGCAGGTCGCCGCCCGCGACGTTGATCACCCACAGATTCAGGAAGCCGCCGCCGTTGGCGACGAACGCGATCTGCTTCCCATCCGGGGACCAGGTCGGGTTGAAGACCGCCCCGAGACGCGCCAGGCGCAACTCCTTCACCTGGTCGCCGGTTTCCGTGTCCACGATGGTGATCACCGGCTGGCCGCCGGCGATGGCCGAGAACGCGACCTCTTTTCCATCCGGAGAGAACGAGCCGGCCGACTGGATGAACTGAAGGCTGCTGTAATGCGGGTCGAGGGCCGACGTCGTCAGGCGCCGGATGATCTTGCCTGTCTCGGCGTCGGCCAGGTACAGGTCCATGGAGAACGGATCACGCTGCGACAGGTACAGCAGGCGCTTGCCGTCCGGGCTGAGAGCGGGCGAGACGTTGTAGTGGTTGTATATGTTTTCGTTCTTGGCCAACGCCTTGCCATAGACCGCCGCCGAATCCGTCTTGGAGCGCAGCGGCCAGTAGTAGGCCTTGAGAGCGGCGTGCCACTCCTTGACCAGGGTGTCAGGCGCAATGCCCAGCACCCGCTGGATCGCCGCCGCCGGGCCCGTCCGGTTGGCGACCGCGGTCTTGTAGATCTGCGTCACCGCCTGGATCCCGAACCGCCCCCCGATGTACGCCAGGAACGACTGCCCGTAACGGTACGGGAAGTACTGGTTCGAGTTCGCCAGCTGCTTCAGGTCGGGCAGGCCGCGTTTCTGCTGCAACGCGTCGCGCATCCACATGGCGGTGAGCGGGCTCCGCGCTCCCATGGTGATGTATTCCGGCATGCCCTCGATCAGCCACAGGGGCATCCCGGAGACCGCGGGCTGCCCGAAGCGAGGGGATTCCGGGTTGATCCCCGAGATGTCGTACTGAAAGGCGTGCACCAGCTCGTGGCCGATCACGTGGTTGGTGCCCTTCAGGTCGCCCGCCATGGGCAGGACAACCCGTCGCTTCAAGGGCTCCGTGACACCGCCCGTGCCCTGCCCGACGCCGCCGGAAATCGCGGTCGTCTGGGCGAAGTCCGAATGGTCGGCGTAGAGGATGAACGGCTGCTTGCCCGTCAGCTTGTGGTTGAACAGCCTCTCGTAGCGGTAGTACCAGCGCTCCGCGATGCGGCCGGCCACCGTCGCGGCGTCGGCTTCGACCGGGTAGTAGTACACGTCGAAATGTTCGCTGCTCAGCTCTGCGAAATCGAAATGCTTGTACTGCACCTCGTTCTGGCCGAAGTACTGGGCCGCGCTCGGCCGAGGTGTCAGGGCGAGGAACGTAGCCAGAAGCAGGAACGGGCTCAGGATATGGCGACGCGTGCGTCTTCCGGAACCGGGTCCGGAACGTCTATCGCCGGTGTCGCCGTGATGCGCGGACATGATGATTCACTCCATTGTTCTCAATGATCCGTGTGCGCGTGGATGAGCCGACGGACCTTCGCCCGCCACATCCTGCGGTTACCACGGCGCGTGTTTTCCCCGCCCAGTCTGCATCTCCCGTGCCATGTGTCTGAACACCGCATCAGGAAAGAAAAAACACGTGACCGGGTGTGCGCTCCCTATCCTTGGATGCGTCTCACGGGTCCACCGTTAAACGGACCAGAGCCGGGCAGAGAAATTGGGGAGGCGAGTCGTACCGTGTCGGGTGGTGGGCTCCCGGCGGGGGCAAACGGCGTGGGAGGCGCGACGGAGCAGGCAAGTCAGCTGGCGGGGACGTGTGGGAATCGAACCCACCGACCGTGTTTCACACGGCCAGCCGGTTTTGAAGACCGGTCGAGCCACCAGGCCCGATCCGCCCCCGTGTCCAGCCGTCAGGGTCGGGCGGAAGCGTAACGGGTAGGGAGTCACGCGGCAACGTGCAGCGCCGCCGGCGCGTCAGGTCCAGAGCTCCTCAGCCAGGCGCTCCCGGGCATCGGCCTTCGACACGGGCGCCGCCGCACTTTCGTCCTGGACGACTACCGGCTCCACCTGTGCCACAGCTTCCTGACGCCGTCGCATGTGCGCCAGAAGCGCGGCAGTGAACGCGTCGGCATCCGGGTACTCCATGCCGCCCCAGCGAAACCCGCGGCGCAGGTCCAGCCTGAGGTGGTCCTGCAGCTGGCCCACACCGCCCGCGGCCCCTTTCAGCGCGGAGCGAGCCACCAGCCGGCCACCGCGCGGACCTACCTGGAGCTGGACCTCCGCACTCCCGGGTTGCGGCTGGAAGGCCAGGACGACGCCACGCTCCGGGTCCTCTACCCGGTATGCGTCGGTCATCGAACCTTTGATTCCCACAGTGAGTCCCGGCGTTCCCGGCTCGAGCTTCTTGAACGCGCGCGCAACCGCACGCAGACGGGCGGCGGGCGAGTCGTGACTCGCCGGTCGAAGTGAAACGGCGTTCAAGGGACGGTTTGAAGAAATGGGGTCGACCTTGCCGGGGACTGTTGATGCTACCGACTGACTGCTTCCGGATGCCATGATACAGCTCATTTTCCGCGGGGACTTCTGCGTCGCAACCTACCACCCCTCCCCTATGCAAAAACGGGTCCGCGCCCTGGAGGGCGACCGGACCCAAATCCCGTTCCTCGTTGTGATTACAAGATAGCCCGCGGCCCCTGCGGGCGCAATGATTTTGTTGGGTCTGGAGTCAGTGGGAGGCCGGTTCGGGCTCCCGCTGACGGCCTTCCCGAGCGGTGCGGTCATCGTCGACCAGGCCGCGGGCCTGAGCGGTGGAATAGAGGGTCAGCGCGACGGCGGCCAGGCCCAGGATGACGAGCACCACGCCGTGCACCGGTTTGCCCAGCAACAGATAGCCGCCGGCGAAGGTGAGGCCGAACACGGCACAGTTGCCGAGGATCCAACCAACGGCCAGCCAGCGCATGGCCCGGCGGGATGCCGCGCCGGCGAGGCCGTGCCACCAGCCGGGCGGCCGCACGCGCCCAACGAACCGGGCCAGGTGCTCGTGCGGCACGGGCTTCGTCATGAAGGTAGCCACCAGCGACGCCACGGTGGACAGGCTGACGATGACGACGAGCAGGTACTCGTCGCGAGTGTCGGGAAAGAGGGTGTACAGCACGAAGGCGGCCACAGTGGCGACGACCATGCCGACGATCTCGGTCCAGGCGTTGACGCGCCACCAGATCCAACGGAGCATGGCGGGCAGGCCGAGGCCGGCGCCGAGGGCGACGAAGAACTTCCACGCCTTCTCGATGCTGGAGATCTGGCCGGCGATGAGGATGGCGAGGGCGGCGAGGCCCACGACGGTGACGCGGCTGACGCGCACGAGTTGTTTCTGTGTAGCGTCGGGGCGGATGAAGCGCTTGTAGATGTCGTTGACCAGATAGCTGGACCCCCAGTTGATGTGGGTGTCGACGGTGCTCATGAACGCAGCCAGCAAACTGGCGAAGAGCAAGCCCAGGAGGCCCGTGGGCAACAGCCTGGCCATGAGGACGGGGTACGCCATCTCCCGATCGCCGGCGACGATGCGAGCGCCGGCAGTGGTAGGCGTGGCGCCGAGGGGGAAGACGACCAGGGCCACGAGGCCGATGAGAACCCACGGCCAGGTGCGCAGGCCGTAGTTGGCTACGGCGAACCAGAGTCCGCCGCCTTCGGCGTGGGCATCGCTCTTGGCGGTGAACAGGCGCTGTGCGAGATAGCCGCTGCCGTCGCTGAAATACTGGGCCCACCACTGGACGGCCAGGTATATGGCGAACACCTGGACGGGGAGCCAGGCGGCGTGGGAGCGGGGCACGAAACTGAGGATCTGGTGCGCGTCCGGGTAATGGACGCGCAGGCTGGTGACCAGGCCGTCGAGTCCGCCGACCCGGTCCACAGCGTACCACGCGAAGGCGAAGCTGGCGACGATGGCGATGGTGAACTGGACCAGATCGGTGAGGATGACGCCGCGGATACCGCCCATGGACGAGTAGAGGGTGACCAGCCCGAACAGGGCGAGGACGGTGAGGGTGTCGTTGAGGGAGCCGAACAACAGCCAGTGGGGCCAGACGGACTGAAGCCGGGCGAAAGCGGTGGGCCCCATCCATTTCTCCCAGTGGACGAACGGCTGGGAGATCTTGGACATGGCGCGTATGACCCAACCGAGCACGACGCCGTTGATGAGAATGGAGAAGAAGAGCGCCTTGAACCCGCGCAGCAGCGTGGCGCTCTTGCCCGTGTAGCGGATCTCCACGAGCTCGGCGTCGGTGACGACGCGTGCGCGACGCCAGAGTGCGGCGAACACGACGGCCATCGAGACATTGGAGATGCCCCAGGACCACCAGAACCAGTTGCCGGCGATGCCGTAGTCGGCCACCAGGCCGGACACGACGAGCGGGGTGTCCGCGGCGAAGGTGGTGGCCACCATGGAGGTACCGAGCCACCACCACGGCAGCTGGCGTTTGGCGACGAAGTAGGACTCGTAGGACTCGCCGGCGACGCGGGACATGAGGATCCCGGCCACCAGGGCCAGGACCAGGTAGCCGACAACGATGACCCAGTCGAGGGTCGCGAGCTGCCCCACCCTTACGTCTGGGCCACCAGATCGCGGGCGCCGCTCACGCGCTCCGCGTCGTTCAGGAACCGCTGGGACCAGGCATGCACGTCGTACGTGCGCACGCGCTCCCGCATGGCCTCCATGCGTGCCGCGCGCTCCACGTCGGGAAGAGCCAGGGCGGCTTCCAGGGCGTGGTCCATGTCATCAGGGCTGTAGGGGTTCGTGAGCACGGCGCCCTCCAACTCCACCGCCGCACCGGCGAACTCGGAGAGGATCAGCACCCCGTCAGCGTTCTCCCGGGATGCCACGTACTCCTTCGCCACCAGGTTCAACCCGTCGCGCAGCGGTGTCACCCAGGCGACGTCCGCCGCCACGTAGAACGCCACCAACTCCTCGCGATGGAACGAGCCGTAGAAATGGATCACCGGCTGCCAGCCGATAGTGCCGAAGCGACCGTTGATGCGACCCACGGCCTGCTCCGCCAGTCGCCGCATCTTCCGGAACTCCTCCATGCCCGTGCGCGTCGGCACGGCGATCTGCACGAACGACACCTTGCCGTGCTCCTCCGGATGCCGCGCCAGATAGCGCTCGAAGCACTCCAGGCGCTCCAACACGCCCTTCACGTAGTCCAGGCGCTCGGCGCTCAGGATCAGCGTATCCGCGCCCGTCTGGTCCCGGATCTCACCGGCACGCTCCCGGGCCTGGGGCGACCTGGCCACGCGGCCGAAGAAGTCCGCGTCCACGCCGATGGGGTACGCACCCAGGGAGATCGTATGACGCCCGTATTCCAGGGCCAGCGGGTAACGCGACACCGCCACCGCCGGCCCGTGCTCCAGCAGGTCCGTGCCGGTCACCGCTGTCGTGCGGGCGTCCATGAAGCGCTCCGCCGTATTGGCGAAGTTCAGCGCGTAGGACGGAATGTGGAACCCGATCAGGTCCAGGTGCAGCAGCCCGTCCAGCAGCTGCTCACGCCACGGGATCACGCCGAAGATGTCCGGAGGCGGGAACGTCGTGTGCAGGAACAGCACTACGGTCAGGTCCGGCCGTGCTGCCTTCAGCATGCGCGGGACGAGCATCAGGTGGAAATCATTGACCCAGACCAGCGCACCCTCCGCCGCTTCCTCGATGGTGGCTTCGGCGAACGTCTCGTTCACCTTGACGTAGGTCTCCCACGAGTCCAACTCGAAGCGGGCCCGATCCAGCAGCGAGAACAGCACCGGCCAGATCGCCGTCGACGTGAAGTCGTAATAGAAGCTGCGTGCTTCCTCCGGCGACAGCGCGATCCGGCGCACGTGGTACGCCTCTGGATGGTCCGGGGCCGGCACCTGGATGCGCGGCGTGAAAGGAGCGCCGGGCTCCTGCTCCCGCCAGGCGATCCACGTGCCACGCCTGCGCCGCATGACGGCGTCCAGCGTCGTGAACACGCCGTTCGTCTTGCGCCGCAGCTCCCTGCCTTCATCCGTCTCCACCTCGCGGTACGGCTCACGGTGCGAAAGCACGATGAAATCACTCGCCATCGGATGCCTCCAGCCAGCCGAAATGACGAAGACCTTCCATGATGCCCGCAGGCCCCGGCGCGGTCGCCTGGTAGACGGCCTCCAGACCGGCCGTGCGTTCGGCCAGCGCCGGCTCGCAGTCTCCGACGACGATGCCGTTCAACCCGGTCCGGAACAGGGCGAGATCGTTCAGGCTGTCGCCGGCCACGACGACGTCGGCGCCGTCGCGAGCAATCCAGCGAAGGACACGCTGCAGCGTTGTCCCCTTGTTGACGCCGCCGGGCAGGATGTCCAGGTACTCGCCCCCCGATGCCAGCACGTCGACATCCAGCCCACGAAGTCGGTTCCGCGCCCACCGGAGCCCCTGTTCGAGGGTGCAGGCAGCATCGGGGGCGAGGGTGTAGGAAACACGGCGCGGGGCCGTAATGGGTTGCTCGATGACTTCGGGAAGGGTCTGCAACGATTCTCTGACGGCCCGATGGCCGGGCCAGGTGCCCTGGAGCTCGGTTTCAAGCTCCGGGATCGGCATGAAGTCTTCGCCCCGGACCACCGTGGTGCCTACATCGGCGATGAGCAGGTGCGGGCCCGGCAAGTGCGCCTCGGCCATGAGACGGCGGGTCGCCTCGACCGTGCGGCCGGTGACATAGAAGAGGGCGGCGGAGCAATCGGCGAGGGCGACCTGAAGAGTCCGCCGCTGCTCGGCGGTACCACCGGCGAACTTGCCGTCCAGATCCGTCGCCAGGATGAGGGTGCCTGCTCGTATGTCCGTGCGTGAAGCGATCGCTCTCTCCCGCCGCAGTTCGTCGCCTCGGCCACGAACCTATGGTCCTGCCGTCAATCTCGCAAAGCACTCTCGAATCACAACATAGAAGTGGCACGATCATGCCACCACGCAGAGCAAACCCTGATCCGGCGCGATTGTTCCGTTCCCGGGCCGTCGTCTCGGGGTCGGCGAACGGCGCGCTGCTAGTAGACCAGCGTGGGCGCGTCCGGCAGCTCGAGGGATTCGGGCGGGAAGATGTCGGGTACGGGGATGCGCACGTTGCCGTTGAGCCGGGAGTCCTCGGCGAGGAAGGCCAGCACGTGGCTGGTGAGGGAGCTACGTAGCGAGGTGACGAGAGCATCCTGGCCGCCGACGGTGAGATGGTCGTGGAGGGTGCGCAGCAGGGCCAGGTCGCCACCGCCGTGGCCCCAGCGATCGTCGGCGGTGGGCAGGGGCACGGTTTCCAGCCGGCGTTCGTTCTTTCGCCCGGTGAAGTGGGAAATGGTCAGGCGCTGCTCCCGGAGGTCACCTTCCAGCTCGGCGTGGTCGAACAGCACACGCAGGCGGCGGGTGTTGTCGGCGGTATGCGCGTGGAGGCCGAACACGGCGTGCGTGCCGCCTTCGAATTCGAGAAGCACGGTCTGCTCGTCGCAGACGTCGTTGTCGTGGTGCCAGACGCAACGCCCGTACGACCCTTGCTCCAGGGCGCGGCGGCGGTCTTCGAGGGCGTCGGGTGCCGGCGCGATGACGTTGAACGGCCACTCGTCGCGCTCGTTGAGGTAGAATGCCGTGGCGCTGAACAGGCAGGCGTCGTCGAGCGGGCATTCGACGCAGCGCTCCGCGGCCCGGGAGGGCGCGTTCTCCGGACGGAAGTATTTGAGCACCCCGTATGAGAGGACCCACTCGACGCGCTCGCCGCCCATGAGCCAGTGCAGCAGGTCCAGGTCGTGGGAGCTCTTGGTGAGCACGATGGGTCCGCTGGTCTCGTGGCGGTTCCAGTTGCCCCGCACGTAGCTGTGGGCGTAATGCCAGTGGGCGACGTTCTCCGTCAGGTGAATATGCTGCACGCGGCCCAGGCGGCCGGAGCGGATGATGTCCCGGACGGTGCGGAAGAAAGGCGAGTAGCGCAGCACGTGAGCGACGAAGATGCGGTTGTGGTTCGTCGCCTCCACGTCCAGCAGCGCCAGACAGTCCGGGAGGTTGGTGGCGATGGGCTTCTCCAGCAGGATGGTGTAGCCCTTCCCCGACACGGCCCGTGCGTGGGCGTAGTGGGTCACGTCGGGGGTGCAGATGAACACGACATCGGCGAAGCGCGGGGCTTCCAGGAAGGCCTCCAGCGTGGGGAACGCACGCTCGTGGGGGATGTCGTACCGGGACTGGAACAGGGTCCTGCGCCCGGCGTCCGGCTCCACCACGCCCACCGTCTCGAAGCCCGTCGCCTGCGTCGCCATCAACTCGGCGAAGACCCGGTTGCCCCGGGCACCCGCTCCCACGATCACCGCCTTCAGCATGCGACCCCCTGCCCTGCGCGTGCCTTTCCCGTTCCGCCGGCGACGGCGCGTCCCGGTCGCCGGCCGGAACCCCGGTGGAGCAGGATCGGTGCCGAGGGAGACGCGGTCAAGGCTGTTGCGGGACAGGGGGCGAGGCACCAAACATCGAGAAGGATGTGGGGTGGCAGGAGGCGTGGGAACGGCTGGTGAAGAGGAGGGAGCATGAAGCCGGCGAGCGCACGCATCATGGTGGACGGACTGATCGCGGGCCTGATCGGGTACGCCGTGATCGCTGTTTTGTACGGAGTGTTGGGCCTGTTGACGGGCACCGGCGTGTTCCAGACCGCGCGGGTCCTGGGCTCGGCTTTGTTCTACGGAACACGTGGCGGCCAGGTGGCACCGGGTCCGGGCCCGGTGTTCGCGTTGAATGGGATCCACCTGCTGATGCTGCTCGCCCTGGGCATGGTGGCGGCGTGGCTGGTGGCGAAGGTGGAACGCTACCCGTCGTTCTGGTACCTGGTGTTCTTCCTGTTCCTGACCGCGTTCATCCTGAATTACGTGGTCGTGCTGGTGCTTCTGACGGAAGTGGGCCACCTGGTGCCCTGGTGGTCTTCGGG
>JARRJS010000019.1:0-34175 GCA_037388885.1 Gemmatimonadota bacterium | reverse complement strand
GCCGACGGCGGTGGCGGCAGGTTCTCGATGGGGTTCGACTCGAACGTCGTCGGCGCGATGGTGACATCTTCCTTCACCGACGCCGATGCCACGACGGGCACCGCAGGCCGCGCGATGGACTTCGGTGGCGGCGGAATCTTGATCTCCGGCGGGAGCTCCACCGTCTCCAGCTCGCTCGCCGGGCCCGTGCTCATGTCCGCAGCCGAGAATTTCGGCATGAACGCGAACACGGCGAAATGGAACAGCGTCGCCACGGTCAGCGAGCCCCAGAACCAACTGTTGAAGCCGCGCTTGAACCGCTCATTCGCGGTCTCGCGGACCTCCGGCGACCGTCCCATACCGGGTGAATTCTCGGTCATCGGTACCTACCTCCGCTGACGGGTGATGCGCTGCTCGAGATCCGTATAGAACGTCACACGCACAGCGTGTGCCTTCTCCAGTTCTTTCTGGACCGCATCGATAAAATGATAAGGAACATCGCGATCCGCACGCAACACCACCACCAGCTGCTGCTGCGTTTGCTCGTAGAGCGGGGCCACGACGGCCGCCACCTGGGCCGGCGGGATGCGGGCGTCGTTTATGTAGATGGTCCCGTCCTTCTCCACGTAAACGTGGAGGATGTCCTTGCGTGGCTCGTCCAGCTTCTGGGTCGCCTCCGCCACCGGCCACGGCATCTTCCGTGGACGCTCCTTCGGGAACGTCGTGCTCACCATGAAGAAGATGAGAAGCAGGAACGCCATGTCGGCGAGCGAAGACGACGGGATGTCGCTCGACGCCTTGTTCTTGCGCTCGAATGGGCCGCGTTCAGCCATGGCTCACTGCTCCAGCATCTGAAGGGAGATGCGCTCCGCGCCGGCCTGCTGCAGCTGGTCCAGCACGTCGATCATGTAACGGTACGGCGCGTTGGGTGCCGTCTTCACCGCCGCGATCAGGTTCGGGTTCTGCTCAGACTCGAGACGCCAGATATCCGCAATCTGACGCGAGGGCACCTGCTGCACCTGCGGGCTCGCGCCACGCTTCACCTCCACCACGCCGTTGGGCTGGACTACGAGGTGCAGGATGTTCTTCTGGGACACCGACACCTGCTTCCCGGACTCGGGCAGCACGATGGGTAGCCCCTTCTCCTCGTCGAAGATCGTCGTCGTCAGGAAGAAGATCAGCAGCAGGAACGCGATGTCCGCCATGGACGAGGTTGGAATCTCGCCGCTGGCCCTGGACTTTTTCTTGAGAATCGCCATGTGTCGTCGTTATCCGGGTTGTCGTTCCTACTGTTCTACCCCACCCGTCTCGCCGGGCTCCACGCGCGTCGTGTCGCGGACCGTGGACGTGGAATCCGGGCTACCCTTCAGCGCCTGCGCAGGCACGCCCGCGGGCTGCAGCCCGCCTTCATGCTGAAGGCGCCAGATCATGTCCAGCACCGTCCGCGTTCCTTCCTCCATGTCCACGATCAGCTTGTCGATGCGGGTCACGAAGTAGTTGTACGCGATGTTCACCGGCACGGCGATGATCAGCCCCGTCGCCGTAGTGATCAGGGCCACCTTGATGCCGCCCGCCACCAGCGTCGCCTCCACCTGCCCGGCTTCCGCGATGGCGCCGAACGCCGAGATCATCCCGGCCACGGTCCCCAGGAAGCCCATCAGCGGCGCCACGTTGGCCACCGTGGCCAGCACGACCAGACCCCGTTCCAGGAAGCCCAGCTCGATGAAGCCTGTCGTCTGAACGGCTTTCTCGATATCGCCGCCGGTGGCCTTCTCGCCCTTCAGCCGTCGGAGGCCCGCCAACAGGATGGCCGCCACCGGGCCCGGAGTCTCCTCCGCGACTCGGATCGCATCATCCAACTGGCCATGCTCGCCCAGGTCGCCCACCTGTTCCAGCACGAACCGCGACTTCCGATGCGCCACCCACAGCGTCCACGCCTTGGCGATGATCACGCCGAGGCCGAGCAGGGAGCTCAGCACCAGCGGGTACATCATCACGCCGCCATCGGCGAACAACTGCATTAAATTGAATTCGTTGCCTTGCAAGAGTGGCTCCCTCGCAGGAGGTTGCGTCTCAATCGCCCCGCCGGATCATATCCGACAGAATGTAGAAGGCGCGTTCAACCCTGTCAACGCGCCTCGGCGCTCACGCGGGGGCTCGCCGTGTCGGGACCCGCAAGCGCACTCCGGAGCCGTTCCCCACCGACATTTCGCTCCAATCGGCCGCGACTCGCGATGGAAACCTGGGCGGTTTCCTCGCTCACGACGATGACGACGGCATCCGTCTCTTCCGACAGGCCCAGCGCGGCGCGATGCCGCGTCCCCAGGCTCTTGTCGGCCACCGGAAACTGGGTCAGCGGCAGGATCACGCCGGCGGCGATGATGGTGTCCGCTTCCACCAACACCGCACCATCGTGCAACGGCCCGTAAGGTGCGAATATGCTCACCAGGATGTCGGCCGACATGCGGGCCTGGATGCGGGTGCCGGTCTCCGCATATTCATCCAGGCCGACGCCCCGCTGCAGTGCGATGATGGCGCCGATCCGCGCACGCGACAGGCGGTCCACCGCTTCCACGAGCTCATCCACCACCTCGCCTTCTTCCATCTTGTTGAACAGGTGGAGCATGCGGCTGCGGCCCAGCCGGGCCAGGGCCGCACGCAGCTCGGGATGGAAGATGATGATGGCGGCAATGGCGCCGTACTGGAACAGTTTCTCGAGCAGGTAGCGGATGAGCTCCAGATCCAGCAGCCGGGAGAACAGGTAGGTGATGGCCACCAGAAGCAGGCCCAGCAGCATCTGCATGGCCCGTGTGCGGGCGATGAGGCGCAGAACGTAGTACAGCGCGACTGCGACGATGACGATCTGGACCAGGTCCTTGAAGCGGGGCAGGAGGAACGCGTAGCGGCCGAGCATATGCATCAGCGCTCCGTGTGGACGGCGTAGGCGACGGCGAGGGCCTGGCGCACAGGTCCGACATCATGGACACGAAAGATGCGGGCACCCCGCTCGAGGGCGGCCACGCAGGCCGCGATGGATCCCGGAAGCCGCTCGTCGGGCGCCACATCGCCGCCGGCCAGCTCGCTGATGAAGCGCTTGCGGGACGGTCCGACGAGAACCGGTCGGCCCAGGGCCACGATGCGCGCCAGCCCTGCGAGGACGGCGACACTGTGTGCGGTACGCTTCGCGAAGCCGATCCCCGGGTCTACGACCTCCGAGTCTTCGCTGATGGCCGCCTGGCCTTCGCCGGAGCGCAGACGACAGCTCCTCCACCACGAGCCCCACCGGATCGACGTCGTATTGGGCCTCCTCGTAACTTGCCATGCGTTCGACCGTTCCTCGGGAATGCATCAGCACCAGCCCGGCTCCGTGCTCCGCCACCAGGGGACCCAGGGCAGGGTCCAGGCGGAGGCCCGAGACGTCGTTCACGATGGCGGCCCCTTCGGCCAGGGCCGCCCGCGCCACTTCGGATTTCACTGTATCCACCGATACGGGCACGTGGGGGAAGCGTCGCACCAGCTCTCTCACGACCGGCACAATGCGGCTCGACTCCAACTCGGCCGACACACCCTGGGCGCCGGGGCGGGTGGACTCACCACCCACGTCCAGTAGATCGGCGCCCTGCTCCAGCATCGCCTCGGCCCGGGCCACCGCGTCGACGGGGTCCGCACTGCGGCTCCCGGCCCAGAACGAGTCCGGGGTCACGTTGAGGATCCCCATCACCTGCGGCCTGTCGAGCGGCAGCAGGCCGAGGCCAGTGCGCCAGGCCCGTTGTCCGGACATGACGCCGGGGCCACTCATCCTTCCGGGTCCGGCTCCGCGTCCGCCGGTGCGTGTCGCGTCTCCTCTCGCACGGCGTGCGCGGCCACCACACCGTCCGGGCGCCGGCCGGAGCCCGCCATGTCGGCAGTGGTCTCCCGCGCCGCTTCGGGGCCCGGCTCGGGCTCCACCGGCTCCTGTGCCGGCAGGGGTTCGCCGGCCTCGAGCAGGGCGATTTCCTCGCGATCCAGGGTTTCGCGCTCCAGAAGGGCTTCCGCGAGGCGATCCAGCAGATCCCGGTGCTCGTCGAGCGTACTGCGGGCGTGCTCGAAAGCCTCGTCCAGGAAGTTCTTCACTTCGTCATCCACCAGCTCGGCCGTCCGTTCCGAGATCTCACGGCGTTGCACCAGCTCACGGCCCAGGAAGACCTCCTGCTCCGAGTCGCCCACGGCCATGGGCCCCACCTGATCGCTCATGCCGAACTTGGTGACCATGCGGCGGGCCATGTCCGTGGCCCGCTCGATGTCGTTGCCGGCGCCCGTGGTGATCTTTTCGGGCCCGAAGATCATCTCCTCCGCCGCCCGTCCACCGAACAACATGGCCAGCCGGGCCACCAGGTAGTCCTTCGAGTACGAGTGGCGATCCTCTTCGGGCAGAGAAGCGGTCACGCCCAGCGCCCGGCCCCGGGGCACGATGGTGATCTTGTGAACGGGATCCAGTCCCGGCGTACGCAGCGCCACGACCGCATGGCCCGCCTCGTGGTAAGCCGTGAGCTTCCGCTCCGACTCGGACAGTACCATGCTCTTGCGCTCGGCACCGAGCATGATCTTGTCCTTGGCCTCCTCGAGATCCTCCATGGTGACCTTGTCCCGGTTGTAACGCGCCGCCAGCAGTGCGGCTTCGTTCACCAGGTTGGCCAGGTCGGCTCCGCTCATGCCCGGCGTGCCGCGGGCGATGTCCGAGATGACCACGTCGTCCGCCAGCGGCACCTTCTTCAGGTGTACCCGGAGGATGCCCTCGCGGCCTTTCACATCCGGTGCATCGACGACGATCTGCCGGTCGAACCGTCCGGGCCGCAGCAGCGCCGGATCCAGCACGTCGGGCCGGTTGGTCGCCGCGATCAGGATCACGCCCTCGTTGGACTCGAACCCGTCCATCTCCACCAGCAGCGCGTTCAGGGTCTGCTCGCGCTCATCGTGGCCTCCGCCCAGGCCGGCACCCCGGTGCCGGCCCACCGCATCGATCTCATCGATGAAGATGATGCACGGGGCGTTGGCCTTGCCCTGCTCGAACAGGTCGCGTACGCGGGACGCGCCCACACCCACGAACATCTCCACGAAATCGGAGCCGGACATGGAGAAGAACGGCCGGCCCGCTTCCCCGGCCACGGCCCGTGCCAACAGGGTCTTGCCGGTGCCCGGAGGCCCCACCAGCAACGCGCCCTTGGGCAGCCGGCCGCCCAGGCGAGTGAAGCGCTGGGGATCCTTGAGGAACTCGATGATCTCCACGAGCTCCTCCTTCGCTTCGTCGGCGCCCGCGACATCGGCGAACGTCACCTTGGGCGTGTCACCCGACAGCACCTTCGCTTTCGATTTGCCGAACTGGAACGCCTTCGAGCCGCCCGCCTGCATCTGGCGCAGCATGAAGATCCAGATGGCGAACAGGAGCACCCACGGCAGAATGGAAAGCAGAAGGGCCACCCAGTTCTGGCGTGCCTCCGCCCCCTTGATGGCCACTTTGTGCTGTTCCAGCACCGGCATGAACGCGTCGCTGCCCGGTACGGGCAGGGTCACGACGAACTTGCGCACCTGCTGGTCGCCCACGGCGATGGGCGTACGCAGGTCGCCTTCGATCTTCTTGCCGTCAACCACCGTGACAGATGAGACGTTGTCCGACTTCACCTGTTCGATGAGCTGGTCGTACCTGAGTTCTGCCGCGTTGTCGTGGCCGGGGCCGTTGAACACCTGGAACAACAGCAACGAGACGAGCACGAAGAGCACCCAGAATGAGAGCGACTTCGTGTTTCTCGTCCAGCGTCCGGGCCGTTCTCCGCGGTTCCCGTCGCGATCCGCCATCCGATCGTCCTTCCCGCCCCCCCGCTCGCGCGCCTACAGGCTCGCGATGAACGGGAGGTTCCTGAAATCCTCGCTGTGATCCAGCCCGTACCCCACGAGGAATTCGCGAGGTGCGTCGAAGCCGAGCCACCTCGGCTCCTTTACCAGGTCCCGGGCGATGTGCTTGTGCAGAAGCGCGCACAGCTCCAGGGAGCGAGGGCCTCGCGCCTCCAGCCGCGGCATGAGCCGGTTCAGCGTCGTGCCGCTGTCGATGATGTCTTCGACGAGCAGCACGTGCCGGTCCGTGAGCGACGCCTCGGGGTCGTACAGCAGCCGGACCTCGCCACTGCTCTCGGTTCCCGAGCCGTAACTCGCCGCGACCAGGAAGTCCACGTGAACCGGTCGCGGGATCTGCCGGACCAGGTCCGCCAGAAAGATGAACGAACCCTTGAGCAACCCGATGACCAGCAACGGCTCGCCCTCCGGGTACGCGGCTCCGATCTCCCGCCCCATCTCGCTCACCCGCTGCGCAATCGATCGCTCGTCGAAGACGATGCGCGTCAGGTCGCGCCCGCCGGTGCGTGCCCGCATCTCCGCCGTGTTCGGCATCTCCACCCGTATCTCCAGGTTGTCCACCGCGCCCGGCGGAGCCAGCGCCGACCGCGCCACACCAACGACCCACAACACACGACCTGCCCCGTCGGCCAGCACGGGCACGCGTGCACGCGCAGTTCGCTCGATTCGTCGCTCGGCGAACAGCTTCTTCAGCTTCTTCGTTCCGTACCCGAACCGGATCCGATCCCCCGGCCGCCAGCTCCGCAGGGTCAACGGAAACTGCAACCCCTCCGGGTCGAAACGGATGCCGGCGGCGGCGTTTTCGCTCGTGACTCGCCACCGGGCAACGACCTCCACACCACCCAGGCGTGCCGTGCCGGCTCCCGCGCCCACGGCCGGGATCACCACATCGCGGTCCCGGCCGTCCGACTCGGTCGTGCGGCCGATCCATATGCGATCGAAATTCCGGCGGATCTGCACGCCGCCGGCCACGGGCACATGCCCGCCGCTGGCGCCGGACATAATAAACTCCAACGCCGCACGGGTTCCTGCCCGACCGGGCGAGCTCCCGAAGCGGCGCAGCAGACGGCGCAGGATGTGCACCGAAACGTCAGAATCATAGGCCAGAAGCCGCGTTCTTGCAAGCTCAACGGCCTGTTCCTCTTCCCTCGATACGACGTCCTCCAGGACCGGTTCCAGGGTCTTCGTCCACGTCTCTTCCAGTGCCTGCGCCGCGGCGCCGACCGCCAGCAGGGCCTCCCGGGAGCCCGGCGCCAGCGACTCCAGCGCCGGCAGCAGCTGCAACCGGATCCGGTTCCGGGCGTACTTCGGATCCGAGTTGGTGGGGTCGTCTCGCCAACGCAGGCCGTGCAACGCCGCGTATTCTTCGATCTCCCGGCGCCCGAACGGCAGGAGCGGCCGCACGATGTCGCCCCGCCGCTGGGGGATGCCCATCAGGCCTCGCGTACCCGTGCCTCGCAGCAGGCGAAAGAGAATGGTCTCCGCCTGGTCGTCGGCGTGGTGGGCCGTGATGATGCTTGCTGCATGCGCGTGGCGGGCCGCGTCGCGCAGGAAGGCGTAGCGCAGAGAGCGGGCTTCGGCTTCGGAGCGGGGCGTGGCCGAGGCCCGCTCCCGAATCAAGGGCACATCCCAGGCACGGCAGAGGCCGCCCACCCAGGCGGCATCCGCCGCGCTACTCGGGCGCGTGTGGTGATCGAAGTGGGCCACGACCAGGTCGGGCCGCGCGAGCGGGAAGCGCAACAGATGCAGTAGCACGACGGAATCGCGGCCCCCGGACACGGCGAGCAGCGGAGGTCCTTCGGGGAGCAGGCGTGTCGCGGCGAGATGGCGCGCCAGTCGTCGTGCCAGCGTCAACCCGCCAAGCGGAACCGAGTCGGTGCGAGGTGCAACCATGTCCGCTCCGCTGCGTGTATCACGCGTGCCGTTCCGCGAGGACGGCGGCGAGGCGGTCCGGCCGGTCGGTGATGATGCCGTCGACGCCCCAGTCCAGGAGCCGGTGCATGTCTTCGACATCGTCGACGGTCCACACGTGCACGGGCACGCCCCGGGCATGTACGTCCCGCACGAATCGGGGTGTCACCACGCGTACGAAGCTCTCGTGTTCCGGAACCTGGACCACATCGGCCGGCAGGCGCCGGAATCGGGCCAGGTACAGTCGGTGGAAGATCCAGAACGTACGGATCGTCTCGGCGGAAGCACTGATCGCGCCTTCGTACGTGCCGAACAAGGTACGTACGCGATCGTGGATGCCGGCAGCGATCACGCGCTCACGTGCGGCGTGACGATCGACGGCTTCGAACAGGAGCGCCTGCGCGGCTTCCGCCTTCACCTCCACGGTGAATCGCATCTTCGGCAGTGCGTCCAGCACTTCATCGAGCGTCGGAACGCGCACGTCCCGGTCGCGGAACGGAAACGCGCCATCCACCGTGAAGCGGTATCCTGCGTCAAGCTCCTTCAGCTCCGACAGGCTCAATTCCGCGACGGCGCCCTGGCCGTTCGTGGTGCGATCCACGGTCGGATCGTGGATCACCACGCAGTGCCCGTCCGCCGTCGCGTGCACGTCCAGCTCGATCATGTCCACCGGCCAGCGCTCCGCCGCCTGCAGGAACGCCGCCAGTGTGTTCTCGGGCGCCAGGCCGCCGCCGCCTCGATGGGCAATCAACAACGGCCCGCCCGCCAGCACGCTCGCCGGGCCTTTCCTCTCCACGGACCGCGTTACGACGCTCATTCCTCCGGCGCGCGCTCCAGCCGCTCCACCTCTTCGACCTGGACACCGTGCAGACGGTACAGCACCAGGTCCATGAGACGCGTGATCACGGCCGCTTCCATGTGACTCTGTCTGTCCGCGTCGCGGTCCAAATCGAGGCGGCGTCGCGCCAGGAACTGGAGAATGTCCTCCACGACCTCCGGACGCGGCGTGGCCGACGCCTTTGCGTCCGGCAGCGCTTCTTGCAGCAGCAGTCCCTCCACCATGGCAAGGAAGCCCGGGAACGTGAATTCCACCAATCCGCTCTCTGCCAGCCCTTCCTCGCCGGTCAATTGCTCCCAGGAAAGTTCGTTCCAGTACAGCTCCTCCGCCTCCTCGCGCAGGAACCGACGGCGCTTCTCGGAGATGCCGGACGCCGCCGGCCGCGTCAGACGGCGCTGGAGGATGCGCTCCAACCGCTGCCTGCGATGGGCAATCAGGCGCCCGACCGCCGCATCAGTTGAACTGCCGGATTCGAGCATGGCACTCCGGGGAACTCGCAAGGACAGGCGACCGACCCGTGGTACGGCTTCATAATAGCCGGCGTCCGCACCGGCCGCAAAACAGCGGCTCCTCGCATCGCAACAACGCTTCCGTGGTGGCCCGATCGGGCTGGACCTACGGCCGGCAACCAACCAAATTGTTTCACGCCGACCACCCGGCCCTGCCGAGCGGCCGGTCTTCTTTGGATGTTCACGCAAACGATGGATCGGATTGATGACAAAGGTCCTTCCCTGGATACTGGTCGCCGGCCTCGCCGTCGGGTGTGGCAAGAACCGATCGGAGGCGCCGAAACAGACGCTGGGCTCTCCGGCCGGCAACACGCCGACGCCGGCCGCCCAAGCACAGCTCGACAGCGGTAACGCCGCGTTCCGCGCCGGCGACATCGAGACGGCCCGGACCCACTACCGGACGACGACCCGGATCGCGCCGAATCTGGCCGCCGGTTGGTTCGGTGTTTACCTGTCCGAGACCCGGTTGGGGAACAAGGCGGCAGCGGACTCGGCCGCCCTCGTCGTGCATCGGCTCGCGCCGGAGCTCATGCAGGCGCCGGGCATGATGAGCGGCGGTCATCCGGGACTGACGGACACGACGTCCCCGGACAGCGCTAGGCAGTAGCGGCCGCCACGGAGGCGCACACGGACGCACGATGCCGGAAGCGACATCGTGCGCCCTTCCACAGGAGGGGAGGGCTATGATGGTTTGGCGCCAGCCATGCTACATCCTGATCCTGGCCGTCGGCACCGCCGCCTGCGGCGACGGCCGGCCGCAACAGAACACACCCTCTCGGACCCCGGCCGGCCAGGCAGCGGCGGAAGGCGCCGTGCCCTTCCCTGCCGATCCCGCCGAGCCCCACCTGGCCAACCTGCAGAAGCTCACGCACGGGGGCGAGAACGCCGAAGCGTACTTCTCGGCGGATGGAAGCCAACTCATCTTCCAGGCGCACCGGCCCGGCGTCACGCAATGCGATCAGATCTTCACGATGGGGGTGGACGGGCGGAACGTGCGCATGGTGTCCACGGGTAAGGGCCGCACGACATGCAGCTACTTCTTCCCGTCCGGGGACCGGATCCTGTACAGCTCGACGCACCTCGTCGATGAGGCATGTCCGCCGCCGCCCGACTACAGCAAAGGCTACGTCTGGGCGCTGTACCCGTACGACATCTTCGTGGCCAGGCCCGACGGCAGCGATCTGCACCGGCTCACCGACTCGCCCGGCTACGATGCGGAAGCCACCATGTCGAAGGACGGCAGCCGGATCGTGTTCACGTCGGATCGCGACGGAGACTTGGAGATCTACTCCATGAAGCCCGACGGCAGCGATCTGCGACGGCTCACCCACGAGCCGGGTTACGACGGCGGACCGTTCTACTCGGCGGACGGCACGAAGATCGTGTACCGCGCCTACCATCCGGAAACGGCGGAGGCGCTGGCCGACTACCGCGCCCTGCTTCAGGAGCACCTCATCCGACCCACCGTCCTCGAGATCTACGTGATGGACGCTGACGGGTCCAACAAGCGGCAGCTGACACACGCCGGCGCGGCCAGCTTCGCGCCTTACTTCTTCCCGGACGCCAAGCGGATCATATTCAGCTCCAACATGCACGATCCGCAGGGCCGGAACTTCGACCTCTACATGATCAACGTCGATGGGTCCGGGCTCGAGCGGGTGACCCGGCACCCCGACTTCGACGGATTCCCCATGTTCTCGCCGGACGGCAGCAAGCTCGTGTTCGCATCCAACCGCGGCGCCGAGCAGCCCGGCTTTACGAACGTGTTCATCGCGGACTGGGTGGACGATGCTCCGCCCGGCTCGCTCGACTGACGGGATACGAGCCATGCACGATTCAGCCATGCACAGGACCGGCCTGCGCGCCCCTCTTGCTGCCGTTGCGTTCGCGATCATCGCGACGCCTCTGGCGGCACAATGCCCGGCACCGGCAACGCCGCGGTTGGGCATGCCGGCGGACGCCATCCGCTACCTGGCGTCCGATGCTCTCCAGGGACGGCTCGCGGGCAGCCCCGGCGCCCGCTGCGCCAGCGAGTACATCGCCCGCCAGTTCCACCGGCTCGGCCTGAAGCCGGCAGGTGATGGCGGAACGTACTTCCAGTCGCTGCCCCTAGCGTCCACCGTGAACCCCCATGCGCCGACCGGCAACGGCCGCAACGTGATCGCTCGGCTGGACGGATCGGACCCGGACCTGCGCAACCAGGTCGTCGTCATCGGGGCCCACTACGATCACCTGGGGCTGGGGCCGTTCGGGTCGCTGGCGCCGGATTCCGTCGGCTCCGTCCACAACGGCGCCGACGACAACGCCTCCGGCGTCGGCGCGCTCATCGAGGTGGCCCGCCACCTCAGCACCGGGCCCCGGCCATCCCGCTCCATCGTGTTCGTGGCGTTCACGGGCGAAGAGTTCGGCCTCATAGGCTCGTCGTACTACGTGGGGCACCCCGTTGCTCCGCTGGACGCCACCCAGGCCATGGTCAATATGGACATGGTCGGTCGCCTGCAGGCCAAGCCGCTTATCGTCTACGGCACCGGCACCGCCACAGAATGGCCCGACATCGTCGAGAAGGCGGCCGCCGCCGCGGGCATTCCGGTCTCCGAGATCCCCGACGGCTATGGGCCCAGCGACCAGACGTCCTTTTACGCCAGGGACATCCCCGTGCTCATGTTCTTCACCAACACCCACGTGGACTACCACAGGCCCACCGACGACTTCGACAAGATCGACACCGCCGGCGTCCGCCGCATCGCCGCCCTCGTAGCCGGCATCACCCGCACCGTCGCCGACCGGCCGGCACGGCTCACGCTCGAGCGCGGCGCCGGCAAACCGCTCGCCGCGAGGGCCGCAACGCGCGGCTACGGCGCCTACCTCGGATCCGTGCCCGACTTCACACCCGTCGACTACGGCGTGAAGCTCAGCGCCGTGCGCGCCAATTCGCCCGCCGACGAGGCGGGCATCCGCGGCGGTGACATCATCGTCCGCTTCGGCACCATGGACATCAAGGACCTCTACGCCCTCACCGACGCCTTGCGGGCACACAAACCGGGCGAGTCGGTGCCTGTCACCGTCCTCCGCGACGGCAAGAAGATCACCGTGCAGGTGACCCTGGGCTCGCGCGGAGGTGAACATCACTGACCCCGCCGGGTCTCACGTCGTGGCCCGGCCCTTGCTCTTCCAAAGACCCGGGTCAACCCGCCGGGCGGCCGCGGCAAACGGCCGAAAATGGCCAGATTCCAGGCCGTTATCCGGTATGTGGTTGTCCGCGCACCGCCGGAGGGCGGTGACGGCGCAGGCAAACCGGGACAAATTGTCACGACTGGCAAGGCGGACCCGGTGTGGATTGTCCGGAGGACCGATGAACGAGTTGGAACAGCAGCGGCGCCCGACCGCCGCATACATAGTGATTGCAGTGTTCGCGTTGACGGTCGCGGCGCTCTTCACGTCGCTTCTGGCAGCAGGCGTTTAGCGTTCGCGCGATAGGAAAAAACAGCCGACCGCGTCGGCGGTCGGCGAGTTCTTCAGTGTCGGCTCCGGTCCGGAGCGTCTTCTGACGTTCCGGACCGGGTCTTTTTTTGCAGATGGTATTCAGCGGTTGCGGACCTGCTCCATGACCTTGGCGTGGAACGCCTCGGACATGCGAGAGAAGTCCCACGGTTCATTGGATCGGTAGTGGCAGTAGGAGCAGAGGCCTGCGTGGGGCTCGGTGCCGAAGTTGGGCGGCGAAGGTGCCGGCTTGCCGACGAGGCCGTAGGCGGCCCGAGCCCGCTGCACGCTCTCGCGGAAGGCGCGGTCGGCCAACTCGAGGTTGTGCTCTCCCCCGGCGCGCTGCACCAGGCTGAGCATGGCATCGGCCGATCCGAGCAGCGCGTCTGCGGAGTCCGAGTGGGCTGCGGTCAGGGCTCGCCGTGCGGACCGGACGTAATCGGAGGCCTGTTTCTCCTTCTGTTCCAGACCCTGGCGCCACCAGGCCAGGACGGTCCGGTATTGCACCAGGTGGCAGCCGGTACACGCCTGGGCGGTGGCCCGCACCGGTTTGTCGCTGGGCTGACCTGCCGGGGCCACATGGCAGGAGCGACAGGTCAGGCCCACGAGGAAATGGTTGCTGGGCAGTGCTTCCTGGGCACCGGGCAACACGCCGAGGAACAGCTCCTGCTCGACGCGGTGAACGGAGCCGTGGCATGCATCACAGGTGGAGGAAGGGTTCCAGGCCCTGGTGAAGCGCCGCCCATGGACCACCTGGTGGCAGTTGGAGCAGGCGAGATCGACGGCCGAGCTCATGGCCTGTACCGTGTGCGTGCCCGAGTCGTGACAGGCGGTGCACATGATGCCGGTGTGAGCGGGGTGCAGGTCCCTGCCGATCCCCTGGCGCGTGAGTTGAGTGAGGTCCGTATGGCAACGATTACAGCGGCTCATGGGGACGGCGACGGGCGCCTTGGCTACGTCGTAGTGGCAGCGCACGCAACCCGTCTCGATCCACGGCAGCGAAGCATGCGGGATCGGCACGCCCTGGCTCGTCAACTCCACGTTGGAGGGGTGCCGGTGGCACAGACGGCAGTCCTGCGCGTTGGAGCTCTGAACCTGGGACAGATGGCAGAGGGCGCAAGCGTCCACGGAGGTACTCAACGGCTCATCGCCGTTGTCATGCACGTGACAGCCTGTGCATGAGCTCTGGATCGCCCCTTCGTTTCCGTGGTCGTGATGCTGGATGGTGGTCGTTGCGATGTGCACTTCCGTCGGCCCGCCATCGGCGTGGCAGCCCGAGGCTGTGCAGGCGCGGGCCGGCACCGCCGCGCGACCGCGCGCGGCGCGGGTACCCTGATGGCATGCGGCGCAGGCCAGCTCGCCGTGGGGGTTGACCACGGTGGTGGCGGCCGATCTCGCCGGTCCGGTCGCCCTCTCCTGGCTGGCGGAGGATCCGGTCCCTTGCGTGCACGCCAGCAGGGTTGCGAATGCGAACGTCGTCAGCAGAAAACGGCCCATAGAATCAACCCGATTGTGGCAACGCCGATGCCGAGCGCCAGGAACCCCAGGCCGGCCGCGATGAGCGACTGCCTCCGGGTCGGCGCAGGGGCCTGACGGTCCTGCACTGCCCTTTGACTGACGGGTTGGGCGGACAGATCACCCAGTTGCTCCGCCACCCCCGGATGCTCCTCGTTCATGTAGTCCAGCGTCGCCCGGCCGGTGAACATGACCTGGTCGATGGGGAACTTCTCCGGCCGCAGATGCACGTGGAAGAAGTGGATCGTGAAGATGAAGCCAACGGCGAGCAACGCCTCATCCCCGTGAATGATGGTCGCCACGTTGAACACCCAGCCCGGCAGGAAATGGGCGAAGAACTCGGGGAACCAGAGCAGCAGCCCCGACCCGCCGATGATGGCGACACCCCAGAACACGGCGAAGTAGTCGAACTTCTCCATGTAGCTCCAGCGACCGAACTGCGGGCGGGGTCCCAGTCCGAAGTACCAGCGGAACTGGTTCCAGAAATCCAACACGTCGTGCGGCTGTGGCACCAGGGAATCCGGCCCCCAGAACAGCTTCCTCGGGTCCGGGGCCCGCAGTACGCGCCGGACCAGGTAGATCAGGTGGCCGCCGAAGTACGTGAAGGTGATGCCGGCCGCGATGCGGTGGAACAGCCCGGCCATCTTGACACCGCCCCACAGCGACATGAGCGGCCCCGCCCAGACTGTGCAGCTGAAGCGCAGCGGCAGTCCGGTCAGGGCGAGGATGAAGAAGGAGACGATCACGAGGGCGTGCGTCAGCCGATGGAATGTGGAGAACCGCCAGACGAAGGGCCCTGCGCCCCGCTGGGCGGCATCCATGGCTATGGGCCTCCGGCCCCACGCCGCGGGGAGCGAGTCGCCGTGCGGTTTCCGGAGGCTGTCCAGAGCGAGCCGGATCAGCCACAGCACGGTGTGCGCGCCGAACACCAGGAACACGCTCACCAGCAGGCCCAGCATGAGGTGATAGGCCCAGAACGCGAGCGGGTAGTTCTTGGGGTCGGCGTGGTCCGCGTGCGGTTCGAAGCGCGTGAAGCTGGCGGTTGCCTCGGTGTGGCATTGCCTGCAGGTCGCCAGGAGATGGCCCCTGGCCACGGTGGAAGCCGGGTTGGTGGCCGGCTCGATATCATGCGCGCCATGACACTCGGCGCAGGTCGCCGCCGCCGGGGAACCCAGCCGCACCGCCTGGCCGTGGTACGACGCCTGGTACGTCTCCGCAGCATGCTCGTGGCATTCGCTGCACTTCTGCACCGCAGGTTCGCTGGAGCCGGCGACCATGTCGTGGCCACCGTGGCAGCCCGTACAGGCGGGCGGCGCTTCGGCGTTGGTCCATCGCGGCCTCGCTATGGGCGACCGCGTGCCCATCAGGGCCGAACCGTGGACATCGTTCACCCACCGGGCAGCGATGCTGTCGTGACAGCTGCCGCACACCTGCGGTTGCCGCACCGGCGCCAGGGACGAGGCCGGGTCGTCGGGCGGGAGCACGTGGTGGGCGCCGTGACACGAGAAGCATGCCACGTTGTCCTTGTGCGGGTTGCCGTTCGCGAGGCGGACTGTCGCGTGACAGCTCTCACAGCGCGCGTTCATGGCGGTACGACCCGCGGGAGCGTTCAGCTGAGCCACCGGGCGCACGTCATGGACGCCGTGGCAGTCGGTACAGTTGGCTCCGTGAATGCCGTCCGTGTGCGTCACGTGGGCGTGGACGCTGCCCTGCCACGTGGAATCCACGGCCGGGTGACACGAGGCACAGGACCGGGTTCGCGCCCGATCCACATTGTGTGGGAATGATTCGAAGCCGGCGTGGCATCGGACACAGGCCATGCCGCCGTGGGCCGACCTGGCAAGGGCGCTGTCCATGACCACGAGCTCCTGGGCCCGCTTCAGGGAGGCCACGTTCTGGCGCAGGAACTCGAGCTCCGAGTGACACCGGGTGCAGTCCAGCCGCTCCTGTGCCTGGGCGGCGGCGCCGTGCGTCTGTGCCATGATTGCCACAATGACGACCAGAACGGCGCTCCACCGTCGGCAATACGTCATTCGTCGACTCCGTACTTGTTCAGTCGATTGCGGATTTGATGGCGACTGAGGCCGAGGAGACGACCTGCTTCGGTCCGGTTCCCACCCGTGCGGCGCAATGCCTCGACCAACAGCTGTCGCTCCAGCTCTTCGATATCCACGCCATCCGGCCCCAGCTCCAACACCGGCTTGGCGCCCGGGGCGTCGCCTCTCACCTCCGGTGGCAACATGTCGGGGGTCAGCACGTCCCGGTTGGACAGCAACACGCTCCGTTCGATCACGTTGCGCAGCTCGCGCACATTGCCCGGCCACGTGAACCGCCGCAACAGCTCGAGCGTTTCCGGCGCGATGCTCGTCACGCGCTTCCCGAATTCGGCGTTGAATGTCTCCACGAAATGCTTGGCCAGGTCCGGGATGTCCTCCGGTCGTTCCCGCAGGGGCGGAATCACGATGGGCACCACTCGCAGACGGTAGTAAAGGTCCGCCCTGAAATTGCCCGACTCCACCTCCTCTTCCAGATCCCGGTTCGTCGCGGCCACCAGCCGGGCGTTCACGCTCAGGTCCCGCGTGCCTCCGACCCTGCGAAACGCTTTCTCCTCGATGAAACGCAGCAGCTTGCTCTGGATGCGCGTCGACAGCTCGCCGATCTCATCCAGGAAGAGCGTCCCGTCGTCCGCCAGCTCCACCAGCCCGCGCTTGGTGGACCGGGCGTCCGTGAACGCGCCCTTCTCATGGCCGAACAGCTCCGACTCCATGACCGTCTCCGCCAAGGCGGAGCAGGTCACGTTGATGAACGGACCATCGGCACGGGGGCTCAGCCGGTGGATCAGGTGCGCCACCACGCCCTTTCCCGTCCCCGTGTCGCCCTGGATCAGCACATTCGTCGAATCCGCCGGCGCGATCCGTTCCACCAGGTCCAGGACCTCCTGCATGGCGCCGCTCGACCCGACGATGTCTCCACCCAACCCGTGCTGCTCCCGCAGGGCGCGCACTTCCCGGCGCAACGCCGTGACCTCCAGTGCGGCCGCCACCCGGGAGTCGAGCCGGTCCAGCGAAAACGGTTTCTCCAGGTAGTCCCGCGCCCCCAGCTTCAGCGCCGCGACCGCCGACTGCACCGTGGCATGCGCCGTCATCATGATGACCGCCGCGTCCGTCCCCTCGACCAGCTCCTTCAACAGCTCCGTGCCCTCGCCGTCCGGCAGCTTGATGTCCAGGAACGCCACGTCCGGGGCCGCCTGTGCCACCAGGTCTCGGGCTTCCGCCAATGTGCCCGCGGCCATGGCCTCATGGCCCTGCCGCTCCAGGCGCTCGGCAATCACCGTCCGCAGCAGCTCATCGTCATCCAGGACCAGGATGCGTGCCTCAGCCATCCGCCTGTCCAGATTCCGCCGGCGGGGCCGGCAGCTCGATGGTCACCGTCGTGCCGGTACCCGGCACGCTGGCGATGTCCAGGCGACCGTTGTGGGCGGCCACCACCCGCGCCACGAGCGGCAGACCCAGGCCGGTGCCCGTCGCCTTCGTCGAGTAGAACGGCCGCATCACCCGCTCCAGCTGGTCCGCGGGAATGCCCACGCCCGTGTCGGCAAACGTGACGCGTATGTGTTCGGCCTCCGCCCGCGCCGCCACGGTCAAACGTCCGCCCGACGGCATCGCCTCAACCGCGTTCAGCATCACATTCAGGACGGCCTGTTCCAGGCGGTGCGGATCCCCGAACGCCGGCAGCGGCTCCGCACCGTACCCCCGCTCCACGGCCACCTTCTCTGCCGCCGGGTGCCCCGACAGCTGCGCCACGGCACCGTCCAGCACATCCCGAAGATCGAACCTCTGTCCCTCCAGCTCCGCCGGACGGGCCAGCGAGAACAGGTCCTGCATCGTCTCCGCGAGCCTGTCCAACTGCTGATCCACCGCCGTCAACAGCTTGTGCCCACCCCCGTTCAACGCGTATTCCTGCTCCAGCAGCTCCATCGCCGTCCGGATCGAAGCCAGCGGCCGCTTGAACTCGTGCGCCATCTCCGCCGCCATGCCTCCCACTTCCACCAGCCCCGCCTGCTCCTCCAGGCGCCGCTCCGCTTCCTGCCCCTTTTCGATCAGTTCGGCAACCGACGCCTCGATCCCCCGCAGACTCGCATCCGACCGCGGCGTGGAACGCCCACCCCTCGGCCCCAGCATGCCCGCCACCCGCTCCATCGGACCCACCACTTCCCGCTCGAACATCGTGAACAGGATCACCATCAAGGCCAGCAGCGAGCCCACCAGCAGGCCGATGCCAATGCGGGCACCCCGATCCATCGCAGCCTGCAGGGGGGCCACCGAAAATTCCACTTCCAGGATCGCCGCGCCCCCCATCTGCAACGGCAGATACGCCCGCACCGCCTTCTGCGATGCCGTGGGACGCGCCAGCCCCACCTGCGGAACCTCCTGCGGCTTCGGCAGCCACACACCCGCCATCCGTCGACCCTCCTCCGCCGCATCCGCCGACACGATGATCGTCCCCTCCGGACCGTACACCCGGGCCATGTCCACCGGCGCGCTGTCCACCAACTTCCGCAGATCCCGCCGCGCAAGGTCCTGCCGACCGTCCGCCAGCGCCGACTCCACGGCCGCTCGCACCGAACTCGCAGCCAACAACGCCTGCTGCTCCGACGCCGCCAACGCTTCCTGCTTCCAGTACTGAAACGACAGACGCGTCGATAGCCCCAGTAGCGCGATCCCCGCACCGATCACGGTCACGATCAGCTTCGTTCTGAGCGGCAGATCCCGCAGCCGTATCGTCCAGCCCATCAGCCCCTCGTCAGGCCCCTCGGCCAATTCGTCCGTGTCGTGGTGCGCCGTTGGGACATTCCGTCCCCGCTGCCTGAAACGCCAGCCACACCCTCACCGCGCAATAGCGCGAAATCGCGCGATCGGGCGGTTTGAATCTGATGTGTGAAGTGCAATCCGCAAGCCATCACACGGAGAATACGAAGAAACGGCGGGTCACACGGAGACCCGAAGGACACCAACAACATCTGGTCACAGGGAGACACGAAGCACACGAAGAACATCTGGGTTGCACCAAGACACGGGGGTGCGCCATGGCTCGAACGACCGGGATTCCGGGTGCAAGGAGGCGATCAACGTGGATCGCCGGCGTCAGGATCGGCGGGGATCATAGGAGTTTGACCTGGGCGGGCGGTGTCCGGTTGTGCAGCGACGCGATCGACAGGCCACGCGGTGCCGGCCGCTGATCCCGCCGCGAGGCCCGATTCGATGGCGCGGGGCACGAACCGGGATGCCGCCCACTGGGACGGGGAGCTCCGGCGGCGCATGGCGGTCATGGGACCGTGTCGCCGCTCAGAACATCCGGTCTCAAGCTGCGCAGGATGTAGAACGCCGTGGCATCGATCTCCCGGGGCGTAATGCCTGCGACGCCCCAGGTGGGCATGCCGGCATGTCCGGTGAAGATGATGTGTCGGACGGCCGCCAAGTCGCCTGCGTACTGCCAGTCGGGCAGGACGAGGGACGGAGGTTGGATCTCGTGGACGTGGTCGTAGTCGGTGTTGCCCTTGCCGAGGTAGCCGTGGCATTTGCGGCATTGTGCGGCGTAGGTGTTGTTGCCGACGAACAAGCGCAGGCTGTCGGAGGCCCACTGGATCGAGTCGAAAAGGGCGGGCGCATAGGCGCTGTCGGCCTGTTCGACCTGTGCCCGGCGATTGGGCGGTTCGAACTGGTGTCCCTTGCAGCCGGCGGCAGCCAGGAGGACGAAGAGGGCGGCGAAAACGGTTCGGTGATGCATGAGCCGAATATCCTGCAACGAGTTGCTACTCATGGCCCGGCAGAATCGTGGGCCGTGGGGTGGATCAGGCTGGCGCCGGGCGCGAGGTCCTGCGCGCGAGCCATGGCGGAGTCCGCGGCATCGGCGTGACCGAGCTCGCGCTGGGCCATGTAGATGCCGAACCAGCCGGCGGCGGCGTCGGGGACGATGGCGACCACCTTCTGGTAGTGAGCGAGGGCTTCGTCGTAATTCTCGGCCCGGTAGCTGGCATTGCCGCTGTCCAGCTGGGCGAGGGCGTCGGCAGGCAGACTGGAGCGAGCCTGGCGGACCTCGGCGGCGTTTATGCTGCCCGTGGTCTGGTCTTCGGGTCGGTGGCAGGCCGCAAACGCAGTCGCCGCCAGCGTCAGGACGAGGAAGGGGCGAATCGTCATGGGTTCCCTCCACTCAGAGGATCCTTGATGTGGCAGGCCTTGCAGATGGCCGCATTGCGCTTTTGCATCCGCTGCGGGTCGAAGTCGGGCCCGTGGGGGTTTACCTGGAGCGTACCGGTCTCGGAATGGCATTGGAGACAGTCCGTCTGCCTGTGGCAGCTGGCGCACGTCTCGAGGTTCTGGCGGGCCGCCTGCCCGTGCTGGAGCAGCCAGAGCGGTTTCGCGCTGTGGAAGCCCGGGCCGAGGTTGCCGCCGCGGCTGCCCACGCCGGTCTGCTCGTGGCAGGAGCGGCAGAAGACGGCCTCGTTGTGACAGTTCTGGCACTCCAGCCGGCCGGCGTAGGCAGCGGTGGCGTGGCGGGCCACGAAGTCCGCCGGGTGGAACCGGTTGGCCGGGGCCGTGTGGCAGCTCTCGCAGAAACGCCGGGTGTGGCAGCTCTGGCACAGCGCGCCGTCGCTCGCAGCGAACGTTCCGTGCTGCGTTTTCCAACCGGGCGCCTCGTGGGACGGCGGCGACCGGCGAGACAGCATGACGCCGGGTGCTCGCGTCTGCGGCCGCGGCGGCAGGTGGCGCACCGGCGCGGGTACCGGCTGCACATGACACGCTTCGCAGTCGTTGCGCGTGTGGCACGTGGAGCATTGCGCACCCTGCGCCTCGGCGCTCCCCCCATGCCGCTCCAACCACCCCTTTTCCGTGTGCGACGCCGGTCTGAAGTAGTGGGCGGGAAAGGACGGGAGCTCGAGGTCGGGTCCGGCCTGCGGCATGTTCGCGATGGCCTGGATGCCCGCCGTGCTGACGTGGCAGCTGGCGCACCGCTCGCGGGTGTGACAGGTGCTGCAGCGGGTGACGCCCTGCTCCGCCAGCCGCGCGTGTTGCTTTCGCAGGAAATCGGGCGAGCGGTGGTCTTCGGGCACCGGGATCTCCCGCACACGCTCCGCCGTGAAGTTGGTGTTGGCCAGGGGCACGTGGCAGGTAGCGCACGGCGCATCCACGTAATGGGAGGTGCCCGGGTGCGCGTGACATTCGAGACAACGCGGCACCTGGGCGAGGCGCACGTCCATGCGCGAGCCGCCCTCCGGCGTATGGCACGTGGTGCATTCCACGGTTACACCTTGCTCGCCGGTCGCAGCGATGTGTCCGGGGTGGGTGAACTTCAGGTTGCTGGGCCGCTGCCGCGACGGCCGGACGTAGTGCACGCGCTGCAGCCGCTGGCCGTCGTGGCACCGCAGACATGTCGTGCTGTCCGGGAAGAAGGTCGCCCAGTCGCCACTCGGCACGCCGACGTGGCAGCCCGTACATAGCGGGAACAGGCGGATATGCCGCTCATGTGGGAATTCCTGCGTCTGCTGTGCACCTTGCTCCACCGGGCCCTGCTGTGTCCCCTGCGCGTACGCCGGGGCGCTCATGATAAGCAGCGCCAGGGCCAGTCCCGCGCATCGTCCCCTCATCGCCCCACCTCCTGCTGCATTCCCGGATCTTCGCCGAAGCCGATCCGGACCGTCAGCCAGCCGCGCCGCTGATTCCAGTCCAGCGAGCCAGGTTGATCGGTGGACGTCTGGCGATACGCGTCCACGCCGCCGCTGAGGGCCACGCGCTCGGTCAGACCGATGTCCACGCTGCCGCCGATGCCGAGCACCATGCCCCGGCCCACGCGAAACTCCTGCACCTGTTGGAAGCCGCTGCCGCGCAGGGTGAAGGCCAATCGATCGCTAGGCCTCCAGATAGCGGCCAGGTCACCAGAGCTCATGGCAGCCCCGTTGCCCCATTCCCGGTCGTACGAGCCCGTGAGCGTCACGTAGGCGGGACCCTTGATGCGTGCGCCACCTCCCACACGCCGGCCCTCCCCCTGCAGAGGCGTCAAGGCGGTGGGCGTCGACGTATCCTCGTATTTGCGGACGCCGAACAGGGCCCAGGCGTTGAACACGGAGAGGGGCGTCCACTGCAACTGCACCCGCCCTTCGTTGTATGCCACGGGGCTGAACATCCCCCAGATGGTCCAGAGCTGGAAATACGGCACGTATCGACGCGCCGTGGCCTTCACCATCAGGTCCGCCCGTCGGACCGGGACACTCACCGTCACGTGCGCCTTGCCGACCCGGCCGAACGCGAAGTCGTAATCGGCCGAAGCATCGATGTGGACCGGATTCAACAGGGCCGTCTGGAAATCAGCGGACGCCCGCTCGGAGAGCAGGCCGGAACCGTTCGCCCAACTTTCCCGCTGGTAGCGCAGCCCGAGGGCGGTGCCGGGGACCGGCTGCACGTTCAACGCACCCCCCACTAGGTACGCGTTCTGGTCCTGGACGAACGCCTCGATCCCCTGGAGCGCTGCATTGACGGGCTGTTCCAGACCTCGGGCCAGGCTCCGGCCGCCGTAGGCTTCCACGTGCAGCATGCGCACCGGATCCAGGCGCACATCGGCGCCGTCGTAGCCGGCGAACCCCAGGCCGGACAGCGTCCGCAGCCGCCCAAGCCTCAGGCGCAGCAACGACCGATTGAGCTCGAGGTAGGCGAGGATGGCGTCGAACGCATGGTTGCTCTGCGGCCATGTGATGGCGCCCCCGTTCGCCCGACCCCGCAACTGCACCGTGGCGCTCAGGCCCTGCATGCCGAGACCCCAGGCCGTGAAACCGAGGTCCTGCGTCACCACGGCCGCGCCCTGTACGGCACCGGCGCGGTATTGCATGCAGGTGTCGGTCGTGAAGCAGTAGGCCGGCGCGCCACCGTACAGGTACTGCCCCTGGCCCAGGTCGGTGACGCTGTCTCGTGGAATGTCGATGCTGTCCAGCGGCTGCAGCTGGATATAACGCGCGGTGGTCAGCAAGCTGCCCCGGACGCCCTGCGCCGACAACGACGTCGGCACGAGCGTCGCCAGGACCAGCAGACCCCGCAACGGAAAGCGCCCGCTCATGGTGTGTCTCCCCTGCCCTCGTTGCCGGTCAGCGGATGTTGAGGCACGGCGTTCACACTCCGATCCGTGCCGCCCATGCCGGCGCTGCCGGACCCGCCATTGGCCGGCGGCAACACGTGGCAGTTGACGCAGTTCTGACCGGGCCGATGATCCACCTTGTCCTGGTGGCAGACCAGACAGACGTTGCGCGTGTGCGGCAGCCCCTTGAAGGGCGGCGGATTATGGCACCCGGATCCGGAACAGCCCACGTGCACGCTCATGGTCGTGTGCGCCGTCGTCGGCGGGGCCGGGTGGCATGCCATGCAATCGCGGCTCGACTGGTGATGCGCGGAATGGCACTGGTCGCACGACAGCTTGCTGGCACTCAGGTCCAGGTAGCCGGTATGGCACGTTTTGCAGGCGAGATTGCCGTGCGTGGCGTGGTTGAAGTGCAGCGTCCGCTCCACCGGATGCGACACCGTCGACAGATCCAGCTGCTGTTTCACCGCGAACGTCCGGTTGTCGAGCGTGGTCTTCGCGTGGCAGTCCGTGCAGGTCTGCGTCACCGCGTCCGTGTGGTGACATGCCCGGCAATCGCGGATGCTCGTCACCTTCAAGCCACCGTGCGTGCTGCTCTCCGAATGGCACTTCAGGCACTGCACACCCCGATGCTGTGAGTGCTTGAACCGCAGCGAGTCGACCTGTTGCGGCATGGTCGTCTGCTGCCACAACGATGGCAGCATACCCGCCGGTCCGTCCAGCGAAACACCATGAACCACCGACTGATGCCCTTCCGGCAGCTGACCGCCACCGGGCTGGTCCTGATAGATGTTCTTGTGGCACAACAGGCAATCCGCGCCGTTCACCCGGAACGAGTGCGCCTTGTGGCACTGGATGCAGTTCTCCAGCACGCCCGGGTCCAGGCCACGGTGGAACGCGGTCAACGTGTCCGGCCGCGAATGGCAGATCACGCACGAATTGCCGGCCTGCCGCGGCGTCGTCTGCGTGTGCGGGTTGTGGCAGGCGCTGCAGTTGCCGTTGTGCGGGTCGTCCGGCGGGAAGTTCGCCAGCATGGTCCGCATGGCATGACAACTCAGGCACTGCTGTCGCTGCGGCAGCAGCCGCGCCAGCGCCGTGTCCGACGATGCACCCGCCGGAACCGGCCGGGTGAAGTCATGGCACGTGGCGCAGTGGATGGTCAGGTTGGCCATCTTGCCCAGACGGATCCTGATGTCCGAGTGGCAGCCCGCCTGGCCACACGTCTTGTCGGTCGCCGCGAACTCGTGCAGCGAGCTCGAGTGGCACTTCACACACTGCAGACCCCTCAGGGAAGGGTCGTTCGACTCCAGGTGCACTCGGTGGCCCGCCGTGTTGGCAATCTGCTCCCATTTCTTCGGGTCACCGTTGATGTGACATGCTGCGCAACGCGAGTTCGGAACCTCCGCATGGACCGCCAGCTGCTTCGGCTGCTCCAGGATCTGCGTCAGCGCCATCTTGCTGCGCACCGCGAACGTCGGATGGTGGCACGCCTTGCACCCCAGCCCGCGATGCGCGCTGCGCGCAAACCGGCTGTACGGCTCCGCCATCAGGTGGCACGACAGGCAAAAGTCGTTGTCGTGCTGCACGTAGTTGTAGGTCCGGTACAGCGCCGCTGCAGCCGCCCCAACACCGCCGACCAGCACCACCGCCACCAGCACCAGCCAGATGGCCGGCAGCCTGCGGAACCACCGCAACAGCCGGTCCGGTATGTCGCCCAGGCCCGCCATCAGCTTCGGCACCGCGCTTCCCGTCTTGTCATCACCTTCGTAGCCGTTCCTTCGATGGTCGGATCTACGCCGTCAACGCGGGTCGAATCTACGGTGGGACAGTCTGCACCACCACCGGGCATGCCGGTGCCATCCTGTCCATTCATGTAACTAATCGTCCTATAAGGGTTTGGCATAACACGCGCGCCATCGCCGGGTCCCGGATCACAGGCGTGGACGGGCGATGGCGACTTCACGAGGTCGCGTCCTCGCTCTGGTACTGTTTCAGCTTGCGATACAACGTGCGGCGATCAATGCCCAACAGGTCGGCGGCGTTGCCGCGGTGGCCGCCGACCTCCTCGAGGATCTCGAGGATGTACTCGCGCTCGAGTCGCTGCAGGTTCCAGCGTTCTTCGCGCGCGCGGACGACGAGGTCGCGTTCGGGCCGGCCTCGTTCGCGCTGGGGCGGCTCGAAGCGAAGGGTGCGGGCACCGGCATACATGATGACGCCGCGCTCGATGAAATTTTCGAGCTCGCGGACATTGCCGGGCCAGTCATAGTCGACCATGCGCTGCATGGTTTCCGGCGAGATTTCCGGGGGCTCGACGCCGTTATCCTGGGCGAAGCGGAGCCGGAAGTAGTTGGCCAGCAGCGGAATGTCGCTCTTGCGATCGCGTAGCGGTGGCACGTGGATGGGGAAGACGTTGAGGCGGTAGAAAAGGTCTTCCCGGAAGCGACCGTTGGCGACTTCTTCGCCGAGGTCGACGTTGGTGGCGGCGACGAGGCGGAAGTCGACGGGCACCTGCTGGGTGCCGCCGATGCGCTGGATCTTCCGGTCCTGGAGCACGCGGAGCAGCTTGACCTGGATGGACGCAGGAATGGTGGAGATCTCGTCCAGGAACAGCGTCCCGCCCTGGGCCTCCTCGAAGAGGCCGCGTTTGTTGGCGATGGCGCCGGTGAAGCTGCCCTTCATGTGGCCGAAGAGCTCCGACTCCAGCAGTGTCTCCGGCAAGGCGGAGCAGTTCACAGGCACGAACGGCTTGCGGGCGCGGTCGGACAGGTCGTGGATGGCGCGAGCGACGAGCTCCTTGCCGGTGCCGGTCTCACCGGCCACGAGGACGGTGGCGCGGGTGGGCGCGACGCGTTCGATGAGATCGAACAAGCGCTCCATGGACTGGGACTTGCCGACGATGGTCGCCTTGGCGCCCTCGCCGACGCGGCGTCGCAGCTGGGCGACCTCTCGCCGCAGGTCGATCTGACGGAGGGCCCGCTCGATGGTGAGGAGCAGCTCCTCGCTGCGGAATGGCTTGTTCAGGTAATCGAAGGCGCCCAGCTTCATGGCCTCAACGGCCGTATCCACGGAGCCGAAGGCCGTCATGACAATGAACTGGGCATCTGTCTGGACGGCGGGCGCGGCCGACAGCACGTTCAGGCCGCTCATGCCGGGGAGGTTGAGATCCAGCAGGACGAGATCGTAAAGCTCCCGGTCCAACGCCTTGAGCGCTTCTTCGCCGCTCTCCACCGCCTCGACCGCGTAGTCCTCGTCTTCCAGCAAACTCACGATCAGGTCGCGAACGATGTCATCGTCCTCGACCACGAGGACGCGCGCTTGCGCTTGTGCTTTCGCCTCTTCAGCCATCCGTCTGATCGGCCCGTGAGCGGTTCATGTCTTCGCCCGGAAGCAGCACGATGAACGTCGCGCCCCGGCCTTCCTCGGTCTGCACGCTGATGGTTCCCTCCAGGCTGTGCACCAACTGGCGCGCAAGCGGCAGGCCCAACCCCGTTCCACCCGTCCGAGAAAAGAACGGCAGGAATATACGCGACAGGTCTTCCTCCCGGATGCCGCCACCCGAATCCACCACCCGCAGCTCGATCCAACCCTCGCGGCGTCGCGTGGAGACCTCCAACCGCCCGCCATCCGGCATGGCATCCCGCGCGTTGGACACCAGCGCCACCACGACCTGCTGTATGCGCCGCGGATCCGACGCGATCTCCTTCATCTCCTCATCGAGCGCCAGCGCGGGTCGGATGTCTGCTTCCTCCAGGGTTCGCCCCATCGCATCGATGACTTCCCGCACCACTTCGTTCACGTTCACCGGTCGGACCTGAGGCGCACCTGGCCCTGCCAGGTTCGTCAACAACCGCGAAAGCTGAGCAATCCGATGGGTCTGGGCAAGGATCAACTCGCGGTCCTGCTCCTGCGTGCGTGCTCCTCTGCCCTTCCGCTTCGCCAACCGATCGACCGCGATCTCGATGGCCGTCAGCGGCGCTCCGATCTCGTGCACCACCGCCGCCGATAGCTGGCCCACCGCCGCCAACTGCTCCGCCTGGAGCAGTTGTTGAAGCCGTTGATCCCCTTCTCCGCCCGATCGTCCGAACACGGCCCAGCCCCCGTCCAGTGCCACGACCCGCCACGCGCCCGCCGGACTCGGCGCTCCTTCCCCGTACACGCCGGGCAGCACCTCGGGTAGCAAGCGGCCCCGGACTTCACCCAATGCCGCCGCGCCCCGGGCGTTCGTGTAGGTGACCCGAAGGTCTCCATCCACCGCAATGATCGGTTCTTCCGCGTGATCCAGCAGCACGCGGAGCTGAGGCGCATTCAAGTTCCGGTTCCTCCCCTTCCCTGTCCCTGGTGCCGGACGCAGTCGCCGGTCCGCAAGAGTATGCGTCCCGCTTGCGCATTCCATACCAACTGGACGCGTCGGGGCGTCCGCGGGCCCCTGGGGCGCGGTGCGACACGGGATTCCCCGTGCCCTGTCCCGGCAGTGCGCACTACGTACACGCGCAGGATGTCGCAAGATGCGACACCGACGCTCTGTTGCGCCCCAGCCTTACGCATCGGGACGAGGGTGTGCCGGCCCGCAGTCGGGCGAGATGGCCCATGGGATGGGCTGTTCCGGGGGCCATGGGAGGGGGGCGTGCGGGTGGGTCGGATGGCACGAGTGCTGCCCGTAAAGAGTCAGCACGGCTGCAACCTGCACCGGGGGGACCGTTTGTATCGCTCGCTGGCAGTGCCACTGGACGGAACGCAGGAAGCCGAGTCGGCGGTGGCGTGGGGCGAGTCCATCGCGTCCCGTGCGGATGCGTCCCTGCACGTGCTTCTGATGGCGCGGGAGGGCGCGAGCGTGACGCACGGCGAGCAGCTGCGGGCGGCGACGGTCCCTTCCGGCTACGTGGAGGCGGTGACGGCCCGCGTGGGTGTGCGGTCTGGTGTACGCGTGCACGGCGCGGTGCTGAGAGGCGATGCGGGCGTGGAGCAAGCGTTGCGTCAGCTGCAGCGGTATGTGCGTGACCATCGACTGGACCTGCTGGTGGCGACGCGAGGGGCGGGAGGGTGTGGTGGGGAGCCAATGACGCGCCTTTGCGAGCAGGTTCCGATCCCGGTGCTGGTCGTCCCCGCGGGGAGTCTGGACGCCGCCCGCCTGCGCAACATGCTGGTCGTGCTGGACGGAACGAAGCCGGCAGAGCGCATCATACCGTTTGTCGCTGCACTGGCAGAGCTATTCGATGGGCGTGTGACGTTGTTGACGGTGCTGGCGCCTTCCTACGTCATCGGCGCCTCGGGGCGTGGCGCCGCAGTGGACGCCGCCGTGGAGCCGAAGCGGCACGCGGCCCGGGGCTACCTGGACGGCGTGGCGCGGAGGCTCCGCCGCCAGGGTTGCACGGCGGAAAGCCGGGTGCTGGTGCGCGCACGGCAAGCGCAGGCCATCGTGGATTGCGCCGTTTCGGAAGGAGTCGGTCTGCTGGCCGTCGCTTCGGCGTGCGACGAACGGGCTGTCCTTGTACCCGAGGTCCTGCATCTGCTGGAGAGCGTCCCCGTGGCCATGCTGACCTACTGTCCGCCGGGCTCGCGAGTCAGTCCGCGGCGGCCAGAGGAAGCGTAAAGGCGAACCTGCTGCCGTTGCCCGGCTCGCTTTCCACCCAGATCCTGCCGCCGTGGGCCTCGACGATGCCGCGGGCAATGGCGAGGCCGAGTCCCGATCCTTCTCCCCGGTTCTGCTTGGCTTGCCAGTAGGGATCGAACAGGTGCGTCACATCCTCGGGCGGGATGCCCGGTCCCCGGTCGGCGACGGAGAACACGACGCCGTCCTTCGCGCACTCGACGCCCAGGGTGACGTCCGAGCCCGCCGGGCCGAACTTCACCGCATTGCCCACCAGATTGCAGAGAACCTGGATGACGCGATCCCGATCCGCCCGGACACGGGGCACGCCGGCATCCGGCCGCGTGAAGAGGGTGATGTCCTTGCCGGACGCCACCGGCTCCATCATCTCCACGACGGCCCGGCAGAACTCGGCCGGCTCGTAGGCGGCGGCATCGACGGACAGGCGTTGCGACTCGATGCGGGCCACGTCCAGGAGATCCTCGATGAGGCGGCTCATGCGGTCAGCGGACCGCATGATGGCTTCTGCGGGCTTGCGGATGGAAGGATCCTCGAGCGATCGGAGCCGACGCAGCAGCATGTTGCCGCCCATGACGATGCCGTGCAGCAGGTTGCGGAGATCGTGAGCGACGATGCCGAGCACGTCGTCGCGGGCCCGAGTGGCGCGCTGGGCCGCGCGGTAGAGGCGCGCGTTGTCGACGGCCAGCCCGGCACGTCGGCCGACCTCGCTGGCCAGGGTGCGGTGCTCCGAATCGAAGCTCGGATGCGCCCCACCCCTGCCGAAGGTCAGCACGCCCAGGATGCGACCGCGGGCCAGGAGCGGCACGGCCATGACGGCATGGGGTCCCAGCTCCCGCAGCAGCGACGCTTCGCCCGTGTCCACCGCGGCCTCGTCCAGCGACGACACCGTGGGATATGCGAAGTCCACGGGCTCGCCCGCCTTCAGCACCTGACCCACGATGCGGTCGGTATCGCGGGGATCGTGGGGGTAGCGGCGCAGGATCTCGCGTACTGTCCGCTCCTGGGCCGGGTCGGACGCCGTCACCACGACGGTCTGGATGGCACCGTCCTCGGCGACGATCTCGCACACACACCAGTCGCCGAGACGTGGCACGCTGAGGCGGGCTACGCTCTGCAGCGTGGTCTCGTAGTCCAGGGAAGCTGCAAGCGCCTGGCTCGTCTCCGAGAGGAAGGCCTCGGCCTGCTCCGCGCGCTCGGCCTCCGCGCGGGCCCGCCGCTCGCGAGCCAGCAGTTGCTGGCGCTCCCGCTCCGCCTCCTTCCGCTCCGTGATGTCGCGAACCGCCGCCGTGAACAGCAGCCGGCCCCCGTTCGACAGCCGCGAGATCGATGCTTCTGCCGGGAACTCCTCGCCGCTCTTGCGGCGGCCGCGAACTTCCCGGCGCTGACCCATGAACCGCGCGGGAGCCTGTGAGCCGCCGAACTCCTCGATGTGATGGTGATGAGGTCCCTTCAGGCCTTCCGGCAAAAGCAGATCCAGGGGCCGGCCCACGACCTCCTCGGGCGTATATCCGAAGATGCGTTGGGCACCTTCGTTGAACAGCAGGATGTTCTGCGCGTCGTCCACGGTCACGATGGCGTCCGCCGAAATGGCGACGATGCCCTCCAACTCCGATCGGCTCAGGCGGATCGTGTCGGAGCCGGGCGAGGCAGCTTCCCGGTCCGCATCGTCCTGCGAGGCGTGCGTCGTCGCCACGTCGACCATGCCCCGAGCCGCGTCGGTCCGCGCCGCCCCGATCCCCACCACCAGGGGCGTCTCCGCCAGGCGGCTGAATATCCAGTCCACGCCCACGCGGCGGCACTCGCGCGTGAGCATGTCCGTGTTGAAGGAGAGGGCGGGCCTGCCATTGGAAACAGCGTGCAGCACGGCGCGCATGTTCGCGCCTTCTTCCGGCGCCAGCAGCTCATCCCAGATGGCGCGCCCGATGAGCGCCGAGCGAGTGTAGCCCACGCTTCGCGCGAACGCCTCGCTCAACTCGACGATCCGGCCGTCCGCGTCCAGGACCAGCACCGGCGCCTGCCCCTGCAACATTGAGTGCAGCGACTCGACATCGGCGGCTGCCGCAGTGGTCGGGGCCCCGGGATCGCCCCCAGGAGTCATCGTGCGCCTCAGCTCGTAAGGAGTTCGGAGTCATCCGCTCGACACAATCCCCCGCCGACCGGCCCGTGTGCTCCGCGCGTCCGAAAGATGGGCCATCGTGTCCCGACGTTCAACAGGGGACGACCCGTTGGGCGCGCATTCTTGCGCGGCCATACAAGGTTCGGGATCTTATCGGCGGCCGGAAAGGTCGGCCATCTCAGTGTAGACCGATCGCCGTAGGCGATCCCGCATCCAGGAGCGCGCGACGTGGGGCTCACCAACGAACGCGGCATCCGCAGGACCATTCTCACGCTCTTTTTCCTGTCCGGGGCGTGCGGCCTCGTGTACGAAGTCGTGTGGATGCGCATGTTGACGCTGATCTTCGGCGCCACCGCGTTCGCCACCAGTGCGATCCTGTCGTCTTTCTTCGCCGGCCTGGCCTTGGGCAGCCTGACCCTGGGCCGCGCCGCGGACCGGAGTCGGAACCCGCTGGCGCTCTATGCCATTCTGGAGGCAGGCATCGGCGTGTTCGCCTTCCTCATGCCGGTCCTCCTCGACGGTGTCACCGCCGCGTACGTCGCGCTGGCGCACCACGTGGAGATGGGCTTCTACCCGATGAGCCTGGTGCGACTCGTCCTGTCCTTCCTGGTCCTGCTGCTGCCGACCACGCTCATGGGCGGGACGCTGCCGGTCGTGGTGAAGTTCCTCGTCCAGCGCAGGGAGCGCATTGGAATGGGCGTGGGCCGACTGTACGCCGTGAACACGTTCGGGGCCGTCGTGGGCGCGTTCGGGGCCGGTTTCGTGCTCATCCTGTCCATCGGCGTGCGGGAGACGGCGTACCTGGCCGGCGTGATCAACTTCCTGATCGCGGGGGTGGCATTCGGGCTGAGCCGGCGTGTACAGGCAGCGCAACCCGGGGCGGCGGGCGCGGGGCATGAGGGACACGGTATCGACGCGGCAGTCGAGGCCGAGAGCCGTGAGCCGGCCGCGAGCGGTGAAGTGGCCGGCATCGATGCGGCAGCAAGTCCGCGGCCGGATGCCCGGTCGGTCGGGCACGGGAGCGGGCCGGACGCCACCGGCACGGCCCAGAACGAACCACCCTGGCCCGGTGTCCTGTCCCCGGCCCGTGCCCGTCTGGCGCTGTGGGCGGTAGGGTTGTCGGGGCTGTGCGCGCTGGCCCTCGAGGTCCTGTGGACGCGGGCGCTGGTCTATTACCTGGACAACTCGACGCACGCCTTCACGACGATGCTGACGGCGTTCCTGCTGGGCATCGCCATCGGCAGTGCCATCGTGACCCGGTTCGTCGATCGGCGCATCCCGCTGCTGGGTGCTTTCGGGCTGGTAGAAGTGCTCATCGGTCTCTTCGCGTTGCTCGCCATCCCGATCCTGGCCCGGTCCACGCCGGTCCTGTCCGGAATGGAGGAAGCGACGCTGAACTCCATGTTTTTCTGGAAATGGACGGCGCTGCGCTTCCTCCGGAGCCTCACGGTCATGCTGGTCCCCACGATCCTCATGGGGATGACGGTGCCGATGGTGGCCAAGATCTATACGCGCCGGCTGGGACGGCTGGGGGCGTCGCTGGGCACCGTATACGCGATGAACACCGTGGGCGGCGTCGTGGGCTCGCTGGTGGCGGGCTTCGTGCTCGTGCCCGTGCTGGGGGTGAGCGACAGCATCGTGTTGATCGCGGCGTTCAGCGCGGTGATCGGGAGCGTGCTGTTGCTCGCGGAGTCCGCGCTGGCGCACAGGACGGTGCTCAGGGTCGCCGTTGCAGGCGGTGTGGTGCTGGTCTTCGGCGCCGGCTCCTGGCTCGCGCGGGGGCGGATGGTCTTCGCGTCCTTCAGGGAGCGGGCCGACGTGGCGGAGGTCCTGTCCTACCGGGAAGGCATCGGCTCTACGGTGAAGGTGTACCGGAACAAGGAGGGCGACAAGATCCTGAGCATCGACGGATTCCCCGTGGCCGGAACCAGCCTGGGGATGCTGGATGCGCAGGAGTCGCTCGGCAATCTGCCACTGCTCCTGAGCCCAGTGCCATCCCCGCGGGTGAACCTGATCGGCTTCGGGGTAGGCGGCGCCTCCTGGGAGGTCCTGCAGTACGGCGTGGCACGAGTCGACTGCGTCGAGCTGGTGCCTGCAGTCATCAAGGCGGCGAAGTGGTTCCCGGACGTGAATCACGACGTGTTGAACCACCCTCGTTACAACCTGATCCTGGGGGACGGACGCAATTACGCCCTCGCGACGGACAGCACGTACGACGTGATCTCCGTCGATGCAACGTCGCCGCAGATGGCCGGCAACGGCAGCCTCTACACCCTCGACTTCTACAAGCTGGTGCGGAACCACCTGTCCGCCGACGGGCTCGCGGTCCAGTGGCTGCCGTTCCACCTCCTGTCGGACGCCCAGGTGCGGATGACCGCCCGCACGTTCATGGACGTGTTCCCGCACACGACCCTGTGGTTCTCTCCCCTACGCAGCCTCGGCCTGCTGGTGGGCACGCAGGAACCCCTGCAGGTGGACTACCAGGCCATCAAGCGCAAGATGCAGCGGCCGGGCGTCCGGCAGCAGCTAGCGCGCGTCGGCGTGATCGAACCCCTCGATGTGCTGGCCTGGTTCGTCATGGGCGAGACCCGGCTGAGGAATTACGTGAAGGACGCGCGCCTGAACACCGACGACCACCCGTACCTGGAGTTCACGCCGGCGTGGTCGTACTTCCTCGCGCTGCGCTACGCCACGGAGAACCTGTACAACTTCGGCGTGGGGCGGGAGAGTGTCTTCCCCTTGATCGTGAACGCCGGCGACAAGCAGGCGACCGCCGCCCTCAGGGACAGCGTGAGGATACGCTACGAGGCGACCCAGCACAGCATCAGCGGCGACCTGTACTCCTATCTCGGTCAACCGGAAAAGGCACAGGCGGAATACGACAAGGCGCTGGCCATCGACCCCGGCGACAGGAACGCGGCCAGCCCCTACTGGCGGGCTCGCGGCTTACGCAGGTAGGCACGCGAAGACACGAAGGGATCGGTCACACGAAGACACGAAGGCCTGGTTCTTCAAGGCCGACGTCGGCCGTGTTGCCGACCGGGCATCGCTCCGCCTCCAGACTGGCTCTGGACCATCCGTCTATCCGCCGTCAACGAGGGCGTGACAGACGCGCCGGCCGCGCCCACCAACCACCGCCCCCCAGTCCACCCCCGCTCTGGTGATCCCCAGGGCCCAAAACCTGCCACACGACGCGGCCGAACGGCGTTC
>JARRJS010000018.1:2288-40641 GCA_037388885.1 Gemmatimonadota bacterium | reverse complement strand
ACGATGGCGGGGACGACCGGGCCAGTGGCGAGTGTCCGACCGTCGTCAGCCGGGTCAGCCGGTTCCGAGGAGATCCGACCCGGTGCGCCCCACACCACGTCGTACGCGGGCCACGACGTCAGCCGCACTCCGAGTAGCCACACGCGTGGCACTTCACACAGCCTTCCTGGTACGTCAGCTCCGAAGAGCATTCCGGGCAGGAGCCCAGGAACGTGTCGCCGGGGTCGTAGACGCCCACGTCGAGTTTCTTCCCGGGCTCGCCCGCCGGCGCGTCGCCCGTCGGCCGCGGGGCCGCGGGCAGGGCAGACGCCGTCGAGGCCGGCTGCGGCGCACCGGTCATGGGCAGCTCCTGCTGCACACCAGCCTTTTCCATGTCGTACATGGCGATGACCTGGGCGATGGCATCCGGCATGGACAGCACCTTGTTGGCGCCGAAGCCCACGGCACGGTCACAGGAGATACCCCGCAGCTGCTGGTGCACTTCCGCCAGCGAGATCCCGGAGCGCAAGGCCAGCGAGACCAGGCGGCCGATGGCCTCCGCGTCCGCCATGGCTGCGCCACCGGCCTTGCCGAGGGTGGCGAACAACTCGAACGGGCGGCTGTCTTCGTCCTCGTTGATCGTCACGTACAGATCGCCCAACGGACTCTGGATGCGACGCGTCACGCCGTGCAGCGCAGCGGGCCGGTTGCGCTTGTGCAGACGACGCTGGTGCCGCGCCTCCAGCTCCTGGAGCTCGTGCTTCAGCATCTCGATCTGCTGCACGTGCTGGTGGTTCTTCTCCCGGGCGTCCGCCAGCTCCGACTCCAGGTCCGCCTTCGCTTCCTTCAGCTGCTTCTTCGCCGTGCGACCCGTGGACAGCACCTGCGCAGGCCGCGAGCCGTCACGGTAGACGGTCACCCCCTTGCAGCGCAGCTCGTGCGCTTTCAGGTAGATCTCGCGGACATGGTCCCGCGTGGACTCCCGCGGGAAGTTGCACGTCTTGGAGATGGCCGAGTCCACGTGCTCCTGGAAGGCCGCCTGCATCCGGATATGCCACTCCGGCGTGACATCGTGCGCCGTCACGAACACGCGCTGCACTTCCTCCGGCACCTCATCGAAATGGATGTGCCCCTCCTCCGCGATCCTCTGCATGAGCGCTTCGGAGTACCAGCCCTGCTCCCGGGCCATGCGGACGAATTCCTTGTTCACATCCGGCATGCGCACGCCCGCCTGGTTGCGCATGAATGCCACCGCGAACAGCGGCTCGATGCCACCGGAGCAGTCGGCGATGATGGAGATGGTGCCCGTAGGTGCCACCGTCGTCACGTTGCAGTTGCGCAGCTTGCGCATCGGGCGCACCCGGTTGCCTTCCGCGTCCCGGGCACAGGACTTGTCCGGACCCCAGATGCTCTCCTTCCAGGCTTCGAACGTGCCCCGCGTCTCCGCCAGCTTCTCTGACGCGTTCTTGCCCTCATCATCCACGAACGCCATGACGCGGCGCGCCAGCTCGATTCCATCCTCGCTGTTGTACGGCACGCCCACACGCACCAGCAGGTCCGCCCAACCCATGACGCCCAGACCGATCCGCCGGATCTTCTTCGCCAGCGCGTCGATCTCCTCCAGCGGGTACTTGTTCGCATCGATCACGTTGTCCAGGAAGTGCGTCGCCAGGTGCACCGTCTGGCGAAGGCCCTCCCAGTCGATCTGCTCCTCCCAGGGCGTGCCGGGCGGCATGTCCAGCCGGGCAAAGGCACCCACGTTCACAGACCCCAGGTTGCACACGTCGTACGGCAGAAGTGGCTGCTCCCCGCACGGGTTCGTCGCCTCATAGCTGCCCAGCTTCGGCACCGGGTTGTACCGGTTCGCCTGGTCGATGAAGAACACGCCCGGCTCACCCGTCGCCCACGCCCCCTCGATGATCAGGTCGAAGATCTCGTTCGCATCCTCCTCACCAATCACCTCGCCCGTCCGCGGGCTGATCAGGTCGTACTTCTCCCCCTTCCGCACCGCCTCCATGAACGCATCCGTCACCGCCACGCTGATGTTGAAGTTCGTCACCTGCGTCACGTCGCTCTTGCAGGTGATGAAGGTCCGGATGTCCGGATGGTCCACGCGCAGGATGCCCATGTTCGCGCCACGCCGCGTCCCGCCCTGCTTCACCACTTCCGTCGACGCATCGTACAGCTTCATGAACGACACCGGCCCGCTCGCCACCCCCATCGTCGACTTCACGATGTCGTCCGCGGGACGCAGGCGGCTGAAGCTAAAACCGGTACCGCCCCCCGACTGATGCACCAATGCCATCGACCGCAACGCATCGTAGATCCCGTTCTTGCCGTTCGACAGCGAGTCCTCCACGGGCAGAACGAAACAGGCCGACAGCTGGCCCAGCGGGCGCCCGGCATTCATCAGCGTGGGCGAGTTGGGCTCGAACAGACGCGTCGTCATCAGGCGGTAGAACTCCCGCGCCAGCGCGTCCACACCACCCTCGCTCGCACCGTACTCCGCGTCCACCTGCGCGATCACCCGCGCCACGCGCCAGAACATCTGCTCCGGCTCCTCCGTCGCCGTGCCCTGCTCGTCCTTCTTCAGGTACCGCCGCGCCAAGACGATGCGGGCGTTGTCCGAAACCTCCGCCCGCGGCAGATCATCGGGCAGCACGTAGGTTTCAGCCACATTCCTGGCGGAGTCAGGCATCTTCATCCTCGGGGGGTGGAAAGTAAAAAGACCCGCGAATTCAACATCCTATATGGCAAAAATCGCGCGATGCGACGTGCGATTTCCCGGTCCTTCATGGAACCCACCGCCACGCGGTGCGGGGTGGAACGGTGAACCACAATATGTTGTGGGAGGTTCAACATACGACCCCGACATCTTGGGTGTCAAGGCTCCCGTTTGTCCACATCTTCTACCCCGGCGGAACCCGTTGTTTCCACCCGATTTGCGCCTTCCGGGACGCCGGTTTTCGACAATTCCACAGTGGAAAACCCTCCTCTTGTTCACATGTCCACAATCGAGTTCGCGGTCGAATTCGAGTTTGAACTCGAATTCGAATTTGACCGCTTCACCAGGTGTTGAGGCCGAGGTACAAGCTGGGATTCCGGCCCCCGGATACGGGCACGGCGAGGCCGGCGCGGATGCCGAGGGCGATGTTGTCGAAGAGCGTGAGGTCGAGGGCAAGCTGGGCGCCGGTGGAAGCGAGGGGTGGGGCGCCGGCGGGGGAGCAGTAGGCGGCGAAGCGGGAGCCGGGGGCACAGTAAGCGTTGCCGACATCGAAGAAGAGAGCGCCGTGGAGGCGGTCGAAGTCGAAATGGCGCTGCTGATACGGTCGGCGAAGGACGAGGGGGAACCGGTACTCGGCGGTGGCGGACCAGGCCCGGTCACCGGTGCGATCGCCGCTCTGAAATCCGCGAACGGGGAGGAACTCGTTGCTACCGAAGGTGATGCCGGCCGCCTGGCCGGAGCTGGCGAATCCGCCGACGTTTTCGGGACTGGCGCCGGGTCCGAATCGGGCGAGGGCGCTGAACCGGGCGGCGAGGACGTGGTGTGCGAAACCGGGCAGGTCGAGGGACTTGTAGCCTTCGATGCGACCGCGGAGCTCGTCGTAGGACTGGTCCGGCCCGCCGTACGTTTCGACCTGCCACCAGCGGCGGGCGGTCAACTGGGCGGCAATGCCGTCCTCGCGGGAGATGGAGTACGGGTGGACCTGGTAGTTCGCGAAGGAGGGCTGCACGACGAGGCTGACCCTGCGCGGCGGGTCGTAGTAGGGCAGCAAGGTGCGGTTGCGGCCCGGCACGACGAAGGCCTGGTCGCTGAGCTCGGTGCCGACGGCGAGGGCCTCGGCCGCGCGCCAGCGTCGACGCACGAAGTTGGCGGCAAGGGCGATACGGTTCTCGCGCGTGTAGGGCACGGCGGCAGAGCTGTCGGTGAGCAGCACGGGCGACCCACCCCAGCGGTCCCAGGTCCGCTCGGCCGTGAGGCCGAGGGTCGGATTGCCGAGTCCGGCGTAGGCGTAGGCGATGTGACCCTGCCACCAGCCGTAGCGGAACTGCCGGGCCACGGCCACGTCGTAGGCATGCCGTCCGATCAGGTCGGTGCCGGACGTCTGGACCCCCCAGAACAGCCCGTCGCGGCGATCCCCGGCGACCGTGGGCATCCAGTAGAACGGGCGCAGCGTGGGCCAGGCCGAATACGGCTCCGGTGCGGGGACCCGGGTCGCCGCGGCGGACACCGGAACGGCGGAGATCTGCGCCGGCTGGAAGACCTGGCGGAGGGGCCCGGGTTCGCGCCATGTCGTGGTGTCGAACGGCATGCGCTCGATGTGGTAGCCGTCGGCATGGTAGTGCACGAAGTAGATCCAGCGCCCGTCCGGCGTGACTTCGGGATTGAAGGCGCCGGTGAGCACATTGGTGACCTGGCGGGTGCGGCCGGTGTGCGGGTCGACGGCGTACAGGTTGGCGATACCGCTACGGTCGGATGAGAACAGGATCCAGCGTCCGTCCGGGGACCACGCGGGTCCGGCATTGATGGCCCGGTCGTGGGTGAGCAGGCGGATGCCGCCGCCGGGTGCGACGAGGGCGATGTCGTAGTATCCGCCGGCGCTCCAGCGTCCCACGGCGATGGACCGTCCGTCGGGCGAGAAGCGGGGCATGGACCAGGCGACGTCCTGGGTGAGGGGTGTGAGCGGCGTCAGGGCGCGGCTCGCCGTATCGTACGTCACCAGGCGCGTCATGCCGTCCACGGTCTGGAGCGCGACGATGGTGCCGTCGGGCGCCACGTCCGGCTGGGCCAGGCGCGCCCGGTGGGTCAATCGCCGCGCATGTCCGCGCAGGTCGAGGGTGTAGAGGTCGTCGAACACGTGGTAGCGGTCGTCGAAGTCGAGCTGCGCGAAGACGACGCCGGAACCGTTCGGCAGCCAGCTGGCCGGCCCGAGGTAGGCGTCCAGGGAGTTGCGTCGGCCGAGCGTGTGCACGGCTCCAGACCGGAGATCGACGAGGCGCGTGGCGGTGGCGGACCGATCGTCGTCTGCCGTGAAGGAAAGCCAGCGCCCGTCGGGCGAGACGCGCGGCACGACGGCGAAAGGTCCCCGCGTCACCACGGGCTCGGATTCGGTGAGTCCCAGCGCGGTCAACGAGTCCGCCAGGCGATCCGTTCGCGCGGTGAGCTGCGTGATCCAGTCCCGGTAGAGTGCGTCGAACGACTGGCCGGTGACGCGCTCGCCCACGCGGTCGAACCACAGGAACGGCGGAATCCAGGCGGACGTGGTGCCGCCCAGCAGTCGCGCCTGGATCCCGGGCCCGAAGCGCCGCGCAAGGTATTCCCGGAAGAAAGAGCCGTAGACGTACGGCCGCTGGCCGGCGGGCCACACGGGATTGACGCCGTTCCAGTGGTCGATGTTCGGGACGCGGTGCTCCAGGATGGCGGTGCGCACCACCATGCGCTGGTAGCTGCCGTTGATGCGACCGCCGCCCGTCAGGTTGGACTCGTAGTAGACTGCGAGCCCTTCGGTGGACCAGGCGGGCGTGTTCACCACCGGGAACAGGGGCCAGGAGCTGGGGATTCGCCCGAACACGGATCGTGCCAGGTGCCCCAGGCCGCCGGTGGCGTTCAGGTGGAAGGCGTGCGTCAACTCGTGCACCACCACCAGCTCCATCCAGCTTCGATCGTACTGCAGCTCGCGGCTCTCGGTGGGCGGTCGCACGAAAAGCACGATGCGGTCGGACGGGAACGGCCGGGTGAGGCCGTTGCTGAAATCGACCTGGTCGGCGACGGCGATGTCGATGCGGCGGCCCGGCGCCCGTTTCAGGTCGCGGGCCAGGACGGTGTAGGCCGACTCGGCCACCGCGGCCGCAACCCGCGCCTGCCCATCCAGGCCGGGACTGAAGGTGACGCGGAAATGCTGCGTCTGGATGGTGCGCCAGGTGACGTTGGGCGGCACGGCCTGCGCAGCCGTCGGCCCGGCGACGAGCCCTAGCGCCAGCACGGCCACGGCGATTGCAGCAGCCGCTGCGCGGCCGGCCGACGCGCGGGGGGGTTCGTCGTGTCTCACGGGCCGCTCTCGGCCGCGCGCTGGAGCAAGAACTCACGAATGCCCTGCAGATGTGCGCGTGCGATACGGTCCTGAACGGCCGGGTCGCGCAGAGCGTTCTCCTGGCGCGGGATCATCATGAACATGGTCTCGGTGAGGATGGCGGGCATCCAGGTCGGCCGCGCGAGGGCGAGGTCGGCGCGGCCCACGCCCAGGTCACGCAGGCCGAGGGCTCCAAGCAGCCGGCGCTGCACCGCCCAGGCCAGGGGCGCCGACCAGGGATGGAAGTAGTACGTGCTGGTTCCGTTGTTCTCCCAGGGATTCACGCCGTCCGGGAACGCGTTGTTGTGGTCGGAGACCAGGATGTCCGCGTCTTCCAGCCTGGCGTGTCGCGTGCGCTGGACCAGGGACACGGTGGAATCGGTGCTGCGCGTCAGCACGACGCGGGCGCCCGCCTGCTGCAGCAGCACGGCCAGCCTGCGGGCGACGGCCAGGTTCGCGTCCGCTTCCGTGAGCCCCGTGGGGCCGACGGTCGCGCGGTCCGAACCGCCGTGCCCCGGGTCCACCGCGACGGTGATGCCCCGGAACGGCTGATCCGGGTCGATGTGGGGCGGCTTCCGGATGCTCAGCACCAGGTCGCCGTTGTCTTCACGATGGACTTCGTAGCCCCAGGGCGTGCGGCTGGTGTATACCGTCAGCTGGAACACACCGTCCGCCGGCTGGTGCCACTCGGCCCGCCGGATGAAGGGGTCCACGGCGCCGTGCTGCAGGAAGCTCACCCGGCTGTCGGCGCCGTACACCAACAGTCGGATCTGGTGGTCGCCCTCCTCCACGCGGTACGGCAGCGGCGCGTGCAGGCCCACGTGCACGTCCACCCGGTTGGCGGCCGGCACCAGGCGCACGACATCGACGCGGCTGTGGGGTGGGGGCGTGGCAGGATCGTCCAGGACGACGTCGCCCGCGTTGGACCAGGCATCCAGGCCGTCGGCCAGGTGCACGCGAATGCTGCCGCCGCGCTGCCCCGTCAATTCGAGCTCGGTGCCGTTGACCCAGAAGTAGTTGTACGGGCCGGAGCCCGGACCGGGCCGGGCGATGATCTGGCCATCGCCGTTGGCGGCCGGCGGGCGCGTGTCCAGCGCCATGCCGACACGCGGCCGGGCCGGGTCCGCCAGCAGGAGGTTGAGGGGCAGCGTCGCTCGGGTCGTATCTGCGCCCCGGATCAGCTCCAGCGTCGCGGCGCTGTCGTCCGGCGGGCGTGGAATCCGGTAGGACAGGACGGGCCGCCACTCTCCCGTCAACCAGGGCCACGCCACCGTCGTGTCCAGCGTGAACAGGCGACGGGCGGCGAAGAACCCCCCGTAATCCGACCAGCCGCCCACCGTGTCCTGCCCCGCAGCGCCCGGGTTCACCGAGAAGTCCCGCCCCTGCTGCTGCGACTCGGCCGACGTTTCCACCATGGGCACCCGCTCGCCCCCCGGCAGCACCAGATACGCCGTGCCGCCGGCCGTGCCGCGGAAGCCGACGTCGATCCGCTCGCGCGGCAGCGCCACCCACGCGCCCGTCGGATACGCGCTCCCGGGAAGAATGGCCATGGTGTCGGGGGCCGACGGCAGCGAGTCGGGCAGCAGCACGACCCGTGTCAGCGAGTCGACCTGGCCGTTCGCCTGCGCTTCCAGGTGGTACACGCCGTCCTGCGGCACCGGCAGGAACGCCAGGAAAGCACCGTTCGGCTGCACGGGCACTCGCCGCCCATCAATCCACAGCTGCGCATCCCCCCGACCCGTCGAGCCGAAGATGAAGTTGGTGTCCCGCACCGCGATGGCCATGCTGTCCCGCGGGTAGCCCACGTACAGCTGCAGTGGCCCGTTGTGGACCGGGATCGGCGGCAGGTTGGGGCCCGCCGGCACGCTCGACGCCGGCCGCGTCACCGCAGGCGCGCAGCTGGCGTAAGCCAGCAGGAGCGCGAATGGCCAGGCGCGGCGGGTAATCCGTGTCACCGGTGCAAGGCCAGCTGAGTGGGTGACCCCCACCCCGTTGCCGGTCCCCCCCAGGGAGAGAGGGAGGCGGGGAGAGCGCCGTCCCAGCCGTCTGCCCCGCCCCGACGGGGAGAGGGGGCGAGGGGGTGACGGGGGGCACCGGCGCGCGCTTGCCACCGGCGCCCCATCGACCGCCCCGGCCGGATGGAGCGCGGGGGCGCTTCCGGTTCCACGCCGCCAATGACACACCCGCCGAAACCACTCCATTGCCATTCTCCCAGTCTCCCCGTCTCCCTCGTCACCATCCAGACCCGCGAACCAAGCCCACGCCGGAAGGCCGGCCATCCCCGGACCGCAGCCCTACCGGTCTCCCCGTCACTGTCCAGGCCCCGGAACTGCCTCCAGCCCACGAGGCCGGCCAAGCAGACGAAGCAAGAGATACCCGATCACGCCAACCCCCGCCATGACGAACATGGTCGTGTAGCGGAGCAGGAGCAGGCCGCCGATGGCGAACATGGCACCGAAGAGCACCATGAGGCCGGCGGCGACGCGCGCGATATCGCGGCGCAGATCCTGTGCCGGGGCCAGGCCGGTGCGCTGCCGCTGCCGGCGCCAACCCGGGCCGCCGGGTCGGACGCGTCGGTAGAACGCTTCGAGCTTATCCTCGGTCTCGGGACGGGTCAGGAGCATGACGGGCACCCAGACGGCCAGGCTGACCACAGCGGTGAGGGTCAGGACCATGCCGAAATCGGCGATGCGCCACATGAAGAAGGCGCCCAGCAGGAAGCCGGCGACCATGGCGGTGAGCTCGGCCCAGGCGTTGATGCGCCACCAGTACCAGCGGAGGATGAGCACCAGGCCCGGGCCGGTCCCGACGGCCAGGATGAGGCGATAGACGGTGGTGACGTTGTGGGCGAAGAAGGCGGCGGTGGCGCCGATGACGGTGACGATCACGGAAGCGACGCGCGCAGCAGCCACCAGCTCCCGGTCACCGGCGCGGGGCCGCAGGAAGCGGGCGTAGATGTCGTTCGTGAGATACGACGCGCTCCAGTTGATGAGCGTGGACACCGTGCTCATGAAGGCAGCGAACAGGGACGCCACCACCAGGCCCAGCAGGCCGGTGGGCAGGAAGTCCAGCATGAGCTTGGGGTAGCCCAGCTCCCGGTCCGTCAGGTTCGGGTAGATGACGAGCGCCACAATGGCCACGAGCACCCAGGGCCAGGTGCGCACGACGTAGTGCATGATGTTGAAGAACCACGCCGCCTTCTCGGCGTCCCGCTCCGTCTTCACCGCCGACAGGCGCTGGATGAACTCGCCGCCGCCGTCTGAGCGGCGGAACGCCCACCACAGGATGGCCACATAGGAGAAGAAGGTCAGGGCACTGATGCCGGCGGTCTTCGACCAGCCGACAAGGCTGCCGTGCCCGAAGGTGAGCGGTGTGAACGACAGCACATCGAAGCGGGTGAGGGCCTGGGCGCGGTGGACCATGGCGTGCAGGCCCCCCACGTCCGCGACCGCGAAGACGGCCACCAGGATGGCGCCCAGCAGGCCGAGGAAGAACTGGAAGAAGTCGGTGGCGGCCACGCCCCAGAGGCCGGCGACGCTGGAGTAGACGAGCACGAGCGCACTGACGGCCACCACGCTCCACAGTTTGCCGCTGGCGCCGAGATGGAGGCCGAAGCTGGAGAAGACGCCCAGCGCGTCCACCACCTTGACCATGGCCAGCATGGCATAGCCGATGCCGATGGAGCCAATGACCACGGCGAACAGGAACCCTTTGGTGGCCCGCAGGGCCGCCGCCGGCGGACCGCCATAGCGCATCTCGGTGAGCTCGTTGTCGGTGACGATCTCGGCGCGCCGCCAGAGCCGGGCGAAGATGTAGATCAGGATGACGTGGGCCAGGGCGTAGCTCCACCACTCCCAGTTGCCGGCGACGCCGCGGGTACCCACCACGCCGGCGACGTACAGCGGCGTGTCCACGGAGAAGGTCGTGGCCGCCATCGACGTGCCGGCGAGCCACCACGGCAGGGTCCGTCCGCCCACGAAAAAGTCGACCATGCTGCCGGCCGCGCGACGAGCGAGGTAGACGCCGAGGCCGAGGGTCGCAATCATGTAGAGGCCGACGATGGCCCAGTCGATCCCTTTCATGATCTACGCATCCAGCGTGGAGGTCGCATTGGCTGCACCAGACGGCTCCCTGTTGGGGCAATTGTTCTTTCGTGTCGGTTATGCCGCCGGCCAGATCGAATCCTACATCGGCACCGGCGGCGAGCCCGACGACACTGGCGTTGACACCCGGCCGCGCCGCCGTCCTCATCGCGCGCGGCGGCACCCGGGGGTCCGGTATCGCCCGTCGCGTGAGCCCACGGTGCCGGTCCGGGCGCACGACCGGACGCAACCTACGGACGTCGCCGAGATCCGCGCCCAGATGGAGGACGCCATCAAGGACGCGGCCGAGACCTGGTTCGTGCACCGGGTGCTCCGCCCCCGTTCCCTGAGCTGGCCGGCCGTGCTGTTCGCCGGCCTGGCCGCCACCGCGCTGTCCGACGTGGTCGCTTTCTTCACCGTGCCGGGACGGCCCAGCCCGTACGACGAAGAGCCGGAAACCCTCGTCGCCCGCTACGGCGCCGGCATCGCCACGACCGCCGCCTACGCGGCCGTGCTCTACCCGCGCCTGCCGGGCCGCCCTCTCACGCGCGGATTCCTGTTCGGGCTGCTGGACATCGTGACCGAGCCCGAAGGCGGCCTGATCGCGATGGGACGCCGGCTGGCACCCGGGCTCCATTTCCCGCTCAAGCCGTTCGCCCTGCCGGTGAACCGGGACGCGGGCCCCATGGCACGCCTCGCCTTCGGCTTCGGACTGGGCCTGTTCTATCGCGCCAGGTAGCCGGGCCCGCAATGCCTGAACTTCACCACCACGTTCTGGCCGCGGGACGCAACGGCGTCGGGTAACTCGTTGGAGCCTCCGGTGATGCCCAGCAGCGTGCTTCGATCGGGGCGGGTGTAGCGCAGCGTGCAGAAGGCGTCCGGCCGACGCATCACCGTCTCCAGCAGGAACAGGGACACCGTGTCCAGGTGGTCCAGAACCACGTAACGTGCGCCGATCCGCCGCGCCAGCGCCAGCAGCGTCGCGGGATCCCGGTCCAGCGGAAACATCTCGCCACGCAAGCCACTCACGACGAAGAACACGCGCGGCTTCCTCGAGATGACCACGGCGTCGGGCGGCAGCGCGCTCCGGGCCCATTGAGCGACGCTCATGTAATCCTGGAGCACCGCCGGCAGGCACGCCCACGGATGACCATCGCGATACCGGGCCATGCAGCCGCGCCCCTCCCGGGCAAGGCCGTAGTCCGCCGGCGCGGCGGCGACCAGCATGACCGCCAGCCCGACCAGCGCGGCTACGACGGTCGTGCGACGACCCACCAGGCCCACCACGGCCACCCATGTCTCCGCCGCCAGGGAGAGCACCACCGGCAAAAGCGGCAACAGAAAGCGCTCGCCCGCCCAGACCTGCGGCCACACCAGCAACAGGCCGGTGTACAGCGGCAGGAACAGCTCCGCAACGGACGGGCGCCGTACACGCCGGCCCCAGCCCAACAGCGCCAGCAACAATAACAACACGGCGACGCCGGCGGGCACGACACCGCCGGCGCCGAACAGCAGCATGGGGAGCAGCGCGACGATGTACGTCCCGTCGTTCGCCACCACGCGGTGGAACAGGTCGGCGAAGCCGATGCGCCCCAGCCCGGGCGAGTACGGGTCCACGGCCAGGAACTGCTGGACGTAGGGGAAGCCGCCCGCGAGGTGGGCCCGCAGCCACCACAGCCCGGCCAGGGGCACAAACACGGCCACCAGCACGGCCGCACGGCGCCAGCGCCGGCGCAGCAGCAGCCAGGTCAGGACCGCCATCACGAGGGGCAGACCTGCGGAGCGCGTGAAATACGCCAGCATGGTGGCGGCCACGCCCACGGCGAAGCGACCGCGATCCGCCCCGTCCTGGAAGGCCCAGAGCGCCACCATGGTGAACGCCCAGAACGGAACGTCCGAAAGGATCCAGTGGCTGTTTTCGAGCACACCGGGCACCACGGCAACCAGCAGCGTCACGCCCAGGGCGATGGGTCGCGTCGTGCGACCGTCCAGCCACAGGTAGGTGAATGCCACGGCCGCAGCGGAAAACAGGATCGTGATCAGCTTGAGACCCAGCCACGGCTTGAGCCCCACGGCCAGGCCGGCGGCCAACAGCGCGGGGAACACCGGCGGGTACTGTGTCTGCGGCGGTGTCCCGGGCAGCCAGATGCTCAGATAGCGGCCATGCTCCAGCAGCGACCGTGCAAGGGTCAGGTAGCCGGCGTTGTCGCCGCCGGTGTGTGGCGCCGGGGTCAGCACCAGGAACGCCAACACCAGGTGCAGCGCCACCAGCGCGCCCACCGCCGCGGCGGGCGGAAGGTCCGTCCGGTGCGCCGTCAGCGACTCAGCCACTTCGCCGCCGCCCGCTGCATGATGGGCTCGCCGCCCCAGGCACACAGGACCGCCGGGCCGGCCACCTGGTCGGCGAGGCGCGGCGGTCCGAACAGGACGACGACGGCCGGCGCGGCCGACACGGCGTCTTCGACACGGCCGCGTGCGTCCGCCGACACGCCGGGTCGTCCCTTGAACCCGCGAATGTCGGCGAACAGTGCCACCAGCACCGGCCGGTCACCGGTTGGACGCGCGACAGACCGCACGGCCACGCCCGTCGCAGCAAGGGTATCCGCGAAGACATCCCGCGGGATGTTCAGCGGGAACGGGCCGCCCACGTCATCATCCACCACCACCACCTCCACGTCCGGCGCACAGCGCGGCTCGCCGCGGACTGCGCGAACGCCACGAACGGCCACGTCCAGCGCCCACGCGGCGGCGGCCGGCGCCGCGTCTTTCGCATCCGTCGCCCGTGCAGCCGCTCGCTGCACTGCGGCATCGATGCGCGACAACGCGTCCCGCACCCTGGTTTCCGCGACCCGTTCCCCCACTGCGGCATCGACCGCCCGGACCGTGGCTTCGAGCTGTCGCGGGTAAAGCAGCGCGTCACAACCCGCCGCCAACGCGCGGATCGCCGCCTCCTCCTCGCCCGCGCCCGCCAGCACACCCTCCATGATCAGTGCATCGGTGACTACCAGGCCGTCGTAACCCAGCTGCCCTCGCAACAGGTCGCCGATCATGGCATGCGACAGCGTCGCCGGCAGGCCGGACGCGTCCAGCGCAGGATAGGCCACGTGCGCCGTCATGACGGCGTCCACGCCCGCTTCGATGGCAGTGCGGAACGGTGCCAGGTCCGCTTCCAGCGTCGACCGCGACGCCGCCACGCGCGGCAGCCCGAGGTGCGAATCCGTCGTCGTGCGGCCGTGTCCGGGGAAGTGCTTCGCACACGCCAGAGCCCCACCCGCCCGGCAGCCCTCGATCCACGCCCGCACATGGCTCGACACCTGCTCCGGGTCACCGCCGAAGGCTCGCGTACCGACGATGGGGTTGTCGGGCTCCACGTCCAGATCCGCCACCGGCGCGTAGACCCAGTTCACGCCCAGACTGCGGGCCTCCCGCGCCGTCACCTGCCCCGCCCGCCGCGACAGCGCCACGTCCTCCAAGGCACCGAACACGGCCAACGGCGGCAAGGACGTCACGCCCCGGAACTGCTGGCCTGCGCCACGCTCCAGGTCCGCCCCGATGAGCAGCGGATGCCGGGAGCGGCCCTGGAGCTCCGCCGTCAAAGACGACGCCGCGTCCGCCGTGCCCCCGAACAGGATGAAGCCGCCCACACCCAGGGCAAGTGCCGCGTCGATCTCGGGCCGGGACGCCTCGAATCCCCGCTCCTCATCCCACCGGATCGCCGGGAAAAACAGCCTTGCTGGCGACGCTGCGTTCATGGGCCCGTTCGGATCCTGGGGTTTGCGTTCATCGCCTTGTCCTGCCCGGGACTCGATCCCGGCTCGTCGTATCCGGGTGACCCCTTCCCTGCCACCCCTCTCCACCGGGGAGACAGGGAGAATCGACCGCAGCCGGTCGCCCGGCGTTGTGCCGGTTCGAGACTGTCCACGGCCTATGAGCGTGCGCCGCACCCTGCACGCACCCCTGCCGGCGCCCACCACCCACCATCCCTCCCGGCTCCCCGTCTCCTTGGCAGCGGTGGGGAGCGGACGCGGGGGTCGCCCCGTCGGGGAGGGGCGCCAGGGAGGGGTTCTCCCCATCAGTATCCTCGCCCGGTGACCATCCGGCCACCGCGAACGATGCAAGGGGCCGGGCGGTCCGAACGCCCGTCACGGCGTGAGCGATCCCAGCACGCGCGGGCCGGCCGAGCCGGTCACCGACGGCACGTTGCCGGGCACCCGCCGCACATGCGCCCAGGCCAGGGCGGCGAAGGCGATGGCTTCCTTGGCGTCGGGGTCGATGCCCAGGCTGTCCCCGGGCAACACGGGCAGGGGCGCGACGGCGGCTTCAATCATCTCCCGCAGTACCGGGTTGCGGGCGCCGCCACCGGTGAGCACGAGCTCGTCGGCGCCCAGGGGCACTACCCAGCGCCGCACGGCGTCGCCGATGGTGTGCGCGGTGAGCGCCGTCAGCGTCGCGACCAGGTCCGCCCAGGCCTGGCGGTCGGCGGGCCGCATCCGGCGCGCCAGCGCCTGCACGTAGGGACGGCCGAACACCTCGCGGCCCGTGGATTTCGGAGGCGGCCGCCGGAAGAAGGGCTCTTCCAGCAACGTTTCCAGGAGGTCCGCCCGGACTCGGCCCTGGCGAGCCCAACGTCCATCGGCATCGTAGCGCTCACTGCCGGACGTGGCCAGCTCGACGGCCGCGTCGATGGGCGCGTTGCCCGGCCCGGTATCAAAGGCAATCAGCGCTTCGTCGGAGCTGGTGCGCGGCACCCGGGTCAGATTGGCGATGCCGCCGATGTTCTGCAGCACGCGCACCCGGTCCGGCTGCGAGAACAGGAACCGGTCCACCCAGGGCACCAGGGGTGCGCCTTCGCCGCCCGCCGCCATGTCCCGGCTGCGAAAGTCGCTCACCACCGGGATGCCCGTCCGTTCCGCGATGGTCGCCGGGTCGCCCAGCTGGAGCGTGGCGCCGCGTTCCTCGTCCGTCGGCGGCTGGTGCCAGATGGTCTGGCCGTGAGACCCGATGAGGTCCACGTCGGCCGCCGTCAGGCTCGCCGCGTCGCAGGCCTGGAGCGCCGCGGCAGCCAGCCACTCGCCCAGGCGGGCATGCAGCCGGCAGAGGGCCGCCGCGTCGCCGTCCAGAATGGATCTGTGGATCTCCTCGCGCTGAGCGGCAGAGAACGGAGTGCTGTGGAACGCGCGCACCGTCCAGGCGACGTCGTCGGTGCGTGCGCCGTCGTCGTCTTCGAACTCCACGAGAGCCGCATCGATGCCGTCCAGCGACGTAACCGACATGAGGCCGATCACTCGCATGGGCCCGCCTCAGTCCTCGTCGGGGAAGCGCGGCTCGTCGTCCCCGCCGTCCGGGAAGTGGCCGGGCTCGTCACCCTCGGTCACGACCGCGCCGGTGACGCGCGCCACCAGCCCGCCGGCTGCCGCCAGCCGGCGCTGTGCTTCCACCCGGTCGACGCCGAGCCGGCCCATGACCAGCGCGGTCTTCACATGTCCCTCGGCACGGCCCAGCAGCTCCGCGGCCGCGGGACGGTCCAGGCGCAACATCTCCATGAGGATGCGCTCCCCGCGATCCTGCAGCTTCTCGCAGGTGACCTGGAGATCCACCATCAGGTTCCCGTACACCTTGCCCAGCTTCACCATCGCGGCCGTCGTGATGGTGTTGAGCACCATCTTGGTCGCGGTGCCCGCCTTCATGCGTGTGGACCCGGTGATGGCCTCGGGGCCGACCAGGGGTGCGATGACGACGTCATGCGTTTCCATCATCGCGTGGGTGGGATACGTGCACAGCAGGAAGCCGGTGCGCGCGCCCCGTTCCCGGGCCCGCGCCAGGGCACCGTGGACGTACGGCGTGGTGCCCGACGTGGCGATGCCCAGGACGAAGTCGTTCTCGCCGACCTCTCTCTCATCCATGGCCCGCGCGCCGTCTTCCGGGTGGTCCTCCGCGCCCTCCTGCGCACGCACCAGCGCGTCGTAGCCGCCGGCGATGACGCCCTGCACCATGGCCGGGTCGGTGCCATAGGTGGGTGGCATCTCGGCCGAGTCCAGCACGCCCAACCGCCCGGAGGTGCCCGCCCCGACGTAAATGAGGCGGCCGCCGCGCCGGAAGGCATCCACCACCAGGTCGATGCAATGCGCGATCTCCTCTCGTTCCTCCCCCACCGCCTCGGCCACCATGCGGTCCTCCGCGTTGATCAGGTCCACGATCTCGATCGTGGACAGTTGATCGATGCGCATGCTGCGCGGGTTGCGCTGCTCCGTGAGCCGGGTGTCCTTCGCGCCCTTTGCCATAGATGCCATCCTGCGAGAAGCCGCGCCCGGGACCAACCGGAGCCGGGGACCGGCGGTACCGGGCGCATGCAGCCGACCGAGCTCGCGCCCGCCGCGAGCCCGCCTGAGACAACGGCGAGCCGCCCTCGCCGCGAACGCCGTCGATCGCCGATCATCGATCGTCGATCGATCCCACCGCAAACCGGCCCCGCCACGAAACAAACAGCGGTCGCCGGTCGTCGGTCGCCAATCGTACTTGCCCGCAAACTCACGGGTTCCGTACATTTCGCGCTCGCGAAAAACGTAATTGCTCGCCCATGGGCCGGCCACCCCGCAAGCAGGCATGACTGCACTTCTCGACCGAACGCGTGCGTTCGAAGCCGAGCTGATCGAGCTTCGCCGTGATCTGCATCGGCATCCCGAGCTGTCGTTCCAGGAACATCGCAGCGCAGACACCGTGGCGAATCGCGTGCAAGCGCTCGGCTACGAAGTCCGACGCGGCGTTGGCGTGACGGGCGTGGTGGCGGATCTCCGCAGCGGACCCGGTCCGCTGGTGGCGCTGCGGGCCGACATGGACGCGCTGCCGATCCAGGAGGCCAACTCCGTCCCTTATCGCTCCACCGTGGACGGCGTCATGCACGCCTGCGGCCACGACGTGCACATGAGCATGCTGGTCGGCGCGGCGCGCCTGCTGGCGGACGAGCGCGAGCGCGGCACCATGCCGCCCGGTGGCGTGCGCTTGCTGTTCCAGCCTTCGGAAGAACGATCGGACGATGAGAACAAGAGCGGCGCCGTCCGCATGATGGAGGACGGCGCGCTGGACGGCGTCGATGCGGTCTTCGGGTTGCACGTGGGCGCGCACCTGCCGGCCGGCAAGCTGTTCGTGCGGGAGGGGCCCATGATGGCCGGCTCGGACACGTTCCGGCTGGTGATCCAGGGCCGCAGCGCTCACGCCGGTCGTCCGCAGGAAGGCGTCGACGCCATCGTGGTGGCCGCGCAGCTGGTGCTGGCGGCTCAGACCGGGGTGTCACGGCGCATATCGCCCCACGACGAGGGCGTGCTCCATTTCGGCACCGTGCGCGGCGGCAGCGCCGGCAACGTGCTGGCCGATGAGGTCGTGTTGACGGGCACCGTGCGCTACTTCGATGAGCGCGTCCGGCGCGTGTTGCAGGAGACTCTGGGCCGCACGGCGGAAATGGCCGCCACGCTGGGCGGTTCGGCCGAACTCGATTACCGGCCCGGCTACCCGCCCCTGGTGAATCCGCCCGACATGGTGCGTCTCGCCCGCGCGGCCGCATGCGACGCCCTGGGCGAAGACGCTGTCTGGGAGGCGGCCCCGTTCATGGGTGCCGAGGATTTCGCGTTCATGCTCGAGCAGGCGCCCGGCGCGTTCCTCTGGCTGGGCGGCGCCCTGGAACGACCGCGAGAGCACCACCACCCGGAGTTCGACGTGGACGAACACTCCATCGCCCAGGGCGCCGCCGTGCTGGCCGCATGCGCACTGCGGGCACTGGCCAACCTCCGCTGATCACCCACTCCGGGCGCCACATCACGAAATGACGGGATCTGCCCCGAAGGAAGCCGATATGAAACCGTTGAAGCGCCGCACATCGACGCCGCTGCATCGTCGTCCGTTGTTTCTGGCCACCCTGGCCCTGGTGGCGGCCTGCGCCGCCCCCCAACCGGCGACGCGACCTGCGCGCACGCCGACGCCCCGCGCGGCGCCGGCGCCGCAGGGACCGCCGCCGACCGTTGCGGACATCGCCCGGACCGTGCCGGCAGCCTGGCCCTACCCGGTGACGACGCAGCCGGTCGTTGCGCAGCACGCCATGGTTGCGAGCGACGCGTCACTGGCCAGCGAAGTGGGGGAGCGGATCCTCGCGGCAGGTGGCAACGCCGTGGACGCGGCCGTCGCGACGGCGTTCGCGCTGGCCGTGGTGTACCCGGAGGCGGGCAACATCGGGGGCGGGGGCTTCATGGTGATCCACATGGCCGACGGCACCGAGGCGTCCCTGGACTTCCGGGAGAAGGCGCCGCTGAAAGCCTCGCGGGACATGTACCTGGACGCGTCGGGCAACCTGACGAACAGGTCCCTGGTCGGTCACCTGGCGGCGGGCGTGCCGGGCTCCGTGGCGGGGATGTGGGCGGCACACGAGCGCTTCGGCACCCTGCCGTGGAAGCAGCTGCTGGCGCCGGCCATCAGCCTGGCGGAAGACGGCTTCATCGTGAACGAGCACATGGCCGGGACCGTGGCCAGAAACGCGGACAAGCTGGCGAAATTCCCCGCATCAGCCGCTCTGTTCCTGCCCGACGGCCAGCCGCTGCGGGCCGGCACGCTGTGGCGCAACCCGGACCTGGCGAACGTGCTGCGGCGCATCGCCGAGGAGGGTCCCGACGGCTTCTACAAGGGGGAGACCGCAGACCTGATCGTGAAGGAGATGCAGCGAGGCGGCGGCCTCTTCACGAAGCAGGACCTGGCGGAGTACGAGCCAGAGTGGCGCGACCCGGTGAAGTTCGAGTACCGGGGCTACAGGGTCGTATCCATGCCGCCGGCGTCGTCCGGCGGCATCACCCTCGGCCTGATCGCCCACATCCTCGAGGGCTACGACCTGCGCGCCCTCGGTTGGCACTCGCCTGAGGCCCTGCACCTGATGACCGAGGCCATGCGCCGCGCATTCGCCGACCGCAACCACTACCTCGGCGATCCGGACTTCGTCGACATCCCGCGCAAACAGCTGCTGTCCATGGCGTACGCAGAGAAGCGCCGGGCCGACATCTCCCTCGACCACGCCACCCGGTCCGCCAACGTGCATCCCGGCCTGGGCGGCGCCAGCCACGAAGGCACCCAGACCACCAACTTCGACGTCGTGGATGACAAGGGCGACGCCGTCGCCACCACGACGACCATCAATTTCCTCTACGGCTCCGGCGTCACCGTGGCCGGCGCCGGGTTCCTGCTGAACGACGAGATGGATGACTTCGCCGCCGAGCCGGGGAAGCCCAACGCCTTCGGCCTGGTCCAGGGCGAGGCCAACGCCATCCAGCCGGGTAAGCGGCCGTTGTCGGCCATGACGCCCACCATCGTGCTCGGCCACGACGGCCACCCCATGCTGGTGACCGGCGCGCGCGGCGGCCCGACCATTATCACCGCCGTGTTCCAGGTCATGTCCGACGTGATCGACTACGGCATGGGCATCGCCGCGGCCGTCAGCGCGCCCCGCATCCACCACCAGCACCTGCCCGACACGCTGTACTACGAGCCGAACGGCCTGGACGCGGCCACGATGGAAGCGCTCCAGGCCATGGGCCACCACGTCGCCCCACACAACGGCTACATCGGCAATGCCCCGTCCATCCTGCGTGTCGGCAACCACTGGACCGCCATGCCCGACCCGAGGGTGGGAGGAGAGGCGGTTGGGAATTAGGCTGAGGGGCTGAGCCTGGCCGGGTGTGTTGCGAGGCTCTGATGCGTGGGACATGGACGGTGCCGGGGAGACCTGTCGGGCTGGGATGGTGAGCCTGGCGGAGTGCGTTGCCAGGCCCTGACGGGCAGGGCATGGACGGGGAAAGGGAGAGGGGGAGATGGGGAGCGGCGGCGGGGCAGCGTTCGCGGCGGGTGGCGCGGGGTTCGGGGCGTGCTACGGCGTGGACGGAGGCTCGGGCCGAGTGAGGCCGCCGGCCACGTTCGTGCCAACCGGGCAGCCGGCGTCGCGATGATTCTGCTCCCGGTCTCCCCGTCTCCCTGGCGGCGGATGGGCGGGAAGGCGCGGGTCTCCCCGTCGGGGTGGAAGGGCGGGGAGGTGGAATGGGTGGCTAACGGACCATCACCTCCACCGCTACCGGCCGGTCCAACCGGATGACCATGGGGGAGTCCTTGGGCAGGACGGCATCCACGTCCTGGGTGCCGAGAGCAATGGCGGTGCCGGCGGCGGCGCCCATTGCGGCACCGGCGACGGTGGACTTGGTGTCCTTGCCCAGGATCCGGCCCAGGAGGGCGCCGGCGGCGGCGCCGGCAGCAATCTTACCCGCGGTCTCCGTCGTGCTGGAGCGGCTCCTGCGCTCTGGATTGGCTTCCATTACGGTGGCGCTCAGCGGGTAGCTGCGGCCGGCGAAGCTGACGGAGTCGAACGCCAGCTTGAGGACGGCCGTGCGGCCCACCCGAGTGGACTGCTGGGCCGCCGTGACGCGCCCCTGCACGATGGCGCCGGCGGGCAGCAGGACGGTGCCGGACGGATCCACGAAGGGCTCGCGCAGCGTCGTGGTGAAGGTGTCACCTGCGCGGTTGTCCTGGGTGGACAGCTCCTGGTCCAGGGAAACACTCAACACGGCGCCGATGGGCACGGTCATCATCACGGTGCGCGGGGCCCGGGCACGAGGCACGGGTGCGGAGGTCGGGGCCGCCGTCTCGGCTGCTTCCGTGCCGGCCTGCGCCGTTGGCTGTGGCGCCGACGCCGAGGACTGTTCCTCCGGCGTCGGTCGCGGCGCCGGCGTCGCTTGTTCGGTCGGAGCCGCTCGTTGGGTCGGCGCTGCCGATGGCGACCCCGGCTGTTCCGTCGCCGGCTGCACCGGCGCAGGCCGAGCGGCGGGTCGGGTCGGCGCTTCTCGCCCGGGCGCGGCCGGCCGGGGCTCCGTGCGTGCATTCGCCGGCATCGAAGCCGCGCTGTCCGCTCGCATCGTGCGGTCGAGCTGGCGGTCGAGGGCCGATTGACCGGTGGCGTTCTCCGCCCGATCCGCGCATCCGCTCGCGACGAAGAGCGATGCCAGCATCAACAACATCAGCCGTCTACGCACGTACAACATCGGGGCCTCCCATGCTGCGCCCTGCTTGAAGAGTCGGCAACAAGCCCGTAGCTTCTGTTGTTCTATCCTACACCAACGGAGGCGCTTCTGCTCCCGCATTCGAGAAAGGCGCCCGCCCAGCGGTGGAATCAATGAAAAAGTTCAGGAGGACCGGGCTGGAAGGCGCATGAAGGAACTCCGGACACTCCTCCCATACGTGCGTCCGTACCGGCGCGGGATTCTGGCCGGCCTGGCACTCGTAGTGGTCGCCAACGCCTTTTCCATTGCCGCGCCCAAGCTGCTGGGCATGGCCATCGATGCGCTGGAACGGCCCGACACGAACACCCACATCATCGTCTCGTACGCCGGCCTCGTGGTGCTCACGGCGCTGGTGGGCGGCGCGGCGCGCTATGGCATGCGAGAGCTGCTGAACGGGCTGAGCCGGCATATCGAAACGGACCTTCGCAACAGCTTCTTCTCCCACTTGATCCGTCTGGACGCGTCCTTTTTCGGCGGGACGCGCACCGGCGATCTCATGAGCCGGGCGACGAACGATGTGCTGGCCGTGCGAATGGCCGCCGGTCCCGCGGTCATGTACACGGTGAACACGATCGTCATCACGGTGTTCGCCCTGACGCTCATGGTGCGCGTCAGTCCGATCCTGACGCTGCTCGCGCTGCTGCCGATGGTGCTCGTACCGTTCGTGACCACCCACTTCGGCCGCATCATCCACCAGCGCTTCGAACGCATTCAAGCGCACCTGGGCGTCCTGTCCACCATGGTGCAGGAGAACCTGGCCGGTGCCCGCATCGTACGCGCGTATGTGCAGGAAGAGCCGCAGAAGGCCGAGTTCGACGCGCTCAACCAGGAGTACCTGGACCGCAACATGTCCCTGGCCCGCGCGTCGGGCGTGTTCCGGCCGGCACTGACTCTGCTCAGCGGCATCGGCATGGTGGTCGTGTTCTGGTTCGGCGGCAAACAGGTGGTGGCGGGCCGGGTCTCCATCGGGAACTTCGTCGCCTTCACGTTCTACCTCGGCATGCTCACCTGGCCGATGATCGCCGTGGGCTGGGTCATCAATCTGTTCCAGCGTGGGGCCGCGTCCATGGGACGCCTGAACCGGATCCTCGGCACGGAGCCGGCGATCCGCGAGCCGGACGCCGCGCGGCGGCTGGAGAACGTAGGCGGCGACCTGGAGTTCCGCGACGTCTCGTTCCGCTACCCCGGCACCGATCGGTTCGTGCTGAATCGCGTCTCGTTCCGGGTGCCGCCCGGGACCACGACGGCCGTCGTGGGGCCCACGGGGGCGGGCAAGTCCACCGTCGTGTCATTGCTCGCGCGGCTCTACGATCCCCAGGACGGCGTCATCCTGCTGGACGGCGAGCCCATCGCCACACTGTCCCTGGAGCAGGTGCGGGCCGCCATTGGCGTCGTGCCCCAGGACGCCTTCCTGTTCTCGGAGTCCATCCAGGACAACATCGCGTTCGGCATTCCGGACGGCGCTGCCGTCGAGGAACGCGTGCGGGCGGCCGCGTCCATCGCGCAGCTGGACGAAGCGATCGCCGTCTTCCCCCACGGATTCGACACGCGGCTGGGCGAGCGCGGCATCAACCTCTCCGGCGGGCAGCGTCAGCGCACCACCCTGGCCCGCGCCATCGCCCGGGACCCCGAGGTGCTCGTCCTGGACGATGCGCTCAGCGCCGTGGATACGCATACGGAACGGCGCATCCTCAGCGGGTTGCGGGACGTGCTCCAGGACCGGACCGCCATCATCATCAGCCACCGGATCACGGCGGTCATGGGTGCGGACCAGATCCTGGTGCTGGAGAATGGGCGCATCGTGGAGCGTGGAACGCACGCCGAGCTCATCCGTCGTTCGGGCGTCTACGCCACCCTCCTGCGCCGCCAGATCCTGGAAGAGGGACTGGAAGAGCCGGAAGCCGGTGACGAGATGGCAGCAGCGGAGGCATGATGGACTACGGCACGGATCAGTCTCCGGCGGTGCTCATCGTGGAGGACGACGCGCTGTTACGCGACGCGTTCCGGCTGCTGCTGGAAGAGTCCGGCTACCGCGTGCTGGGTGCCGGCACCGGCGACGAGGCCGTGGCGCTGGCTCGACGCGAGCGACCCGCGCTCATGCTGCTGGATCTCGGGTTGCCCGACCGGTCCGGCATGGACGTCATCCGCGAGCTTCGCCAGGTGGACGAGTTGAGCGCCATGCCGGTCGTGGCCCTGAGTGGGCGGCCGGGACGCGACGAGCGGCAACGCTGCCTGCAGGCCGGGTTCTCCGAGTACCTGGAGAAGCCGGTCCGCCCCCGCTGGCTCCTCCAGGAACTGCCCCGCCTGCTGGGCCTGGGTGTGGACTGACGGCGGACCCTACCGGTAGCCGATCATCTTGTAGACCAGCTTCGCCACCAGGAAATCCGGCGCGTGCAGACCGGGCACAGGCGCCAGCTCGACGACGTCTGCGGCGAGGACCTTCCGTTTCCTGAAAACACGTCTGAGCACCCGCAGCACCGTGTACCAGTCGAGACCGCCCGGCTCCGGCGTGCCGGTGGACGGAACCAGCGACGGATCGAAGCAGTCCACGTCGAACGTGACGTACACGTCGTCGCGCAAACAGTCCACCACATCGTCCACCCAGTCCTGCCGGTCGTGCACATCGTCCGCCAGGAACAGGTGGATGTCGTCCGACCCCCGGGTCAGCGCCATCTCCTCGCCCGTCAACGCCCGGATGCCCACCGCCACGATGTCGGCCCGCTCGTGCACCCGGTGCATCACGCTGGCATGTGAGTACGGCGTGCCTTCGTACTCCGGACGCAGGTCCGTATGTGCGTCGAACTGCAGCACCGACAAACGCCGGTCCGACCCCAGCCGATCCGCCCAGGCCAGCACCGGCTCCGCCGTCAACGAGTGCTCTCCGCCCAGCATGATCACGAACCGGTCGCCGGCTTCGTCCAGTAGCGCATCGTACGCTTCGCGCAACTCGCGCATGGCACTCGCGCCGCCCCCACCACTCAGCTCGAGCGCCGGCAGCGTCGCCACGCCGACGTCGTACGGCTCCCGGTCCAGCTCCTGGTCGTAGAGCTCGATGTAACGGGACGCTTCCAGGATCGCCCGCGGCCCGTTCGCCGTCCCGCCTCCCCAGCTCGTCGTCGACTCGTACGGAACGGGCAAGATCACCACGCCCGCCCGCGCGAAGTCGCTGGTCTGTTCATCCAGCCCCAGGAAATTGTGAGGCAGCTCCCAGCCCAGACGCCGCAGCCGCTCCGGCACAGCCATCCCGTCCCCCTGTTGTCCAGATGTGGCGTGGGGGCCCCGCCCCGGAGCCCCCACGTCGCGTCGATTCGGCATGGTCCTCAGTCGCAGAACACCGCGGCCGAAACCACCGTGATCCAGCGCCCATCCTCCGGCGCTTCCTCCGCCACCGTCGAGTTCCGCGTTTCTACAATCTCTCCTCCCAGCAGCCACTGCTCCTTCCGCTCGTCCCACGCAGACTCGGGATTGAACGGGATGCCCAGCACGCTCGCCAGCATGGAAGCCGCCAGGTCCTCTGCATAATCTCCCGCTGTCTGCTGCGAAGGCCCGTAGGCGTGGTGCTCCGAGATGTAGCCGTAGTGGTTCCGGTCTTTCGGCACCGCCAGCCCGATCGCCGACGCGATCCGCCGACTCGGCTCGTTCGACGACGCCTCCGCCAGAACACAGTAAAGGATCTGGCCCGGCTCCAGCATCGCCAACCCGTCTTCCCGCGGGATGATCTCACAGTTCGGCGGAAAGATGCTTGACACACGCACCAGGTTGTATTTCGCGATTCCCGCGTCCCGCAACGCCATCTCGAAACTCGTCAGCTTCTCCTTATGCACACCCACGCCCGTCGTCAAAAACGCTTTCGAGGGAATGAAATGCGTCGACATCTCTCCCGCCTTCGAGGGTTGCTCGCAGATGCGCCGACTCCGTCGGGACACACGGGTGGACGCAAGAACAGGTCCGGAACGACACTCCGTGAACCACGTCCCGGACCCGGCCATGAGCGCGGTTCCGGCTCCCGAACCGGTTCGCCACGACGGCGCCTTTTCGTGCGTTACTATATCGTCTCCACCCCCCACCGCAAGACGCCGTCACACGAAGACACGAAGGGCACGCAGAATGGCCACACGAAGGCACGAAGGACACGAAGAAGTGCCGGGGCTCACGAAAACCTGGAGTTGGAATGGGACGGTTCGCCCCGGACCGGACCCGGGAGGGCAGAAGTGACACTCGATGGCGTCTCAGGGGTCACGCCAACACCGTGTCTTCGCGTAACCGGCAGGCCGCCGTTCCTCCGTGGCCTTCGTGTCTTCGTGCGACCTGATCAGATGGTCTCGATGGGACACGTCAGGCCCTGCCACTCCAACTCCTTCCCCTCCGCCGCACACTCGGCGCACAGCCCGTAGATCGCCAGCCGGTAACGACTGGGTCGGAAGCCACGTTCCTGGGCCACCTTCTCCTGCAGCCGCATCAGATCCGCATCCTGGATCTCCGTCACCGCACCGCATTCATCGCAGATCAGGTGGCCGTGGAACGGCGTCTGCCCGAACAGATGCTCGTACCGCTTGAAGCCTTCGCCGAAATCATGCTCCGCCACCAGCCCGCTCTTCACCAGCATCTCCAGGGTCCGGTAGATGGTGGCCTTGCCGATACGCTCGCCCCGGCCCCGCAGACGCTCCTCGATGTCCTCTACCGACAGGTGGTCCGACGAGCTGAACACCACTTCCGCAATCAGCTCTCGCTGCTGCGTCACCGGCAGCCCCTGATCGCGCAGGTACCGGCGGAACAGATGCACATTTGCCATAACCAACTCCCGGCGGACACAATACGACAACCATTATTAATAGCAGTAAACCCGTCAACACGCCGGCGGTTCCGGAAGGCGAGCTCGCGTTCGAATTCGACCACCCATCACCCCGTCTCCCCATCTCCCTTTCTCCCCTTCGGCGGGGAGGCGCGGGGGGCGGCACCCCCCGTCGGGGCCGGGCCGGGCGGGGCGGCACTCCCCGTCGGGGCGAGGCCGGGTGAGACAGCTTCGGGCCGGGTGGTGTTCACGAACTGGCGAGCCGCCCCGCCCCAGCGCGGGTCGGCGCGCAGCGATTCAACGAGCTCCTGCCAGCGGGCCGGGTCGCCCTGGATGCGGGCGACGCGGGGTGGCGCCGCGGCCAGTTCGTCCTCGACGCGTTGGAGCACGCCTTCCACCAGGCGTCCGATGCGTTCCGCGGGTGCCAGGCCGCGCTCCTCGACGTGTTCCTCGATCTCCAGCCGGCCCTTACGGTCGGTCAGGGCGGCGTAGTGGGCCGTGAAGACGCGGCGTCGTACGTCCTCTGCGGCGGTGAACGCCGACACCACCACGACGGCAGTCTCGGCATCGGCGACGCGCCGCGGTGGGAAGAGCCAGAGCTGGTCGATGCCGGCGATGCCCAGGCGTTCGGCCAGTTCATTGAGCAGAGCGAAGATGGGGGCGGCGTCCGCGAAGGTCGCCCCGGCGTCGAAGTCGTTCACGCTTCACCGCGAAGAGGGCGCAGATCCATGAAAGAAAGCTAGCTATGTTGAAAGTGGTTCTCAAGCGCGCGCACCGCCGCCCGGACTTCGGCCAGGACGGCGTCGCGGGCGGCTGCGAGGGGTTTGCCGACGACGGCGCCGGCGGCCTTGACGTGGCCGCCGCCGCCGAAATGGCGGGCGATGGCGTTGACGTCGACGGCGCCGTTGGAGCGCAGGGAGACCTTGGTGCCGCCTTCCACGGTTTCGCGGAAGACGAGGGCGACCTCGGTGCCTTCGATGGAGCGAGGGTATTCGACGACGCCGTCGAGGTCGTCTGCCGTGACGCCGAGCTCGGCGATGACATTGTGCGGGATGCTCACCCAGCTGATGGGCAGGTCGGGGTCGACGTCGAGGTTGTCGAGTGCGGCCCGCAGGACATGCAGCTGGCGCAGGGGCACGGTGGCGTAGATGTGCCGGTACATCTCCTCGGGATCGACGCCGCGCCGCACGAGGTCGCCGGCGATGGCGTGGGTGCGAGGCGTGGTGTTGGCGAACCGGAAGGAGCCGGTGTCGGTGACGATGGCGGCGTAGAGGGCGGCGGCGACGGCCGGCGGCCATTCGGGCGCGGACGGAGCGTCGTGCTCGGCGGTGCGGATGAGGTCGTAGACGAGCTCGCCGGTGGCGCAGGCGGACGGATCGAGCACGGCGGCGTCGGCATCGAACCCCGAGTCGGACGGAGGGTGGTGGTCGACGACGACGACATCGTGGCCGCGGGCGCTGCGTGCGACCTTGCCGATGCGGGAAGGCTCGCCCGTATCCAGGACGACGACCAGGTCCGGATCGGCGTCTTCGCCCGGTTCCAGCACCTGCACGGTGTCGTCCAGCAGGAAGCGGAAGCGATCCGGGAACCGCGTCGGATTGACGATGATGGGCCGGGCGCCCCGGCTCCGGAGCCAGGCGGCCAGGGCGACCTCAGACCCGGCGCCATCGCCGTCCGCGTTGACATGGGTCGTCAGCAGCGGCCTGCGCGCGGATTTCAAGCGTCGCAGCACGGCCCTGAGCGCCTCTGCGCGTCGAGGGGGCACGGCGAGCGGATCGTGGTCGCGAACATCGTTCATGGCAAGAGCTTGGCGAGTGTGGACGTGACGTGCACGAGACGCGACGAGGTGCCGCCATGAAGAGTGCCGACCTGCAGCGCGGCCAGGAAGGCGGCGGGCTCGTCGTCGAAGGGCGGCACCTGCACCCAGGCGCGACCCACCTCCCGCAGGGAATGGGCGTCGGAGCCGGCGCCCAGGGGCAGACCCCGGGTGCGGGCCCACGCCTGGGCCTGCCGGTTGAGATCGGGAGCGTGCAGGCGCGCGTTCCAGCCTTCCACGACGTCGACGAGATCCTCGATCTGCGGCAATAGCTTGCCGCCGCCTCCCTTGCCACCGGCGAAGGGGTGGGGCACGTACACCAGGCCGCCCTGCTGGTGGATCTCTTCGCAGACGGCGCGCGCCGGTGTGCCCGGCGGGATCCACTCGCGCAGGTAGAGTCCGATGATGTCGACCTTCTCGCGGGTCTTCACCTCTTCGCCCACGATCACGCGGTCGGGGTGCCCCCCCTTGAGCTCGAGCGCCGCCTGGATCTCGTTGTGGTCGGTCACGCAGATGCGATCAAGGCCGCCGGCCAGCGCGCGTTCCAGAACGGCGCCCGGCACGCTGCGGCAGTCGAACGACAGCGCCGTGTGCAGATGCATGTCTACGCGGATGGCGTTCTCGCCTTCAGCGACTCCCATGCCTCTTTCGCCTTCCGTTCCAGTTCTTCGAGGGTTCCGTCGTTGTCGATGACGATGTGGGCGCGGGCCCGCTTGGCGGCGGCGGGCTCCTGAGCCTCGATCATGCCCCGGGCCTCCTCCGGGGCCAGACCGCGGTCCTGCACGAGGCGATCCGTGCGCACGGCGACAGGCGCGTCCACGAGGACCACGACGTCCATGGCCTCGTCGAGGCCGACCTCGAAGAGGAGCGGCACCACGTTGACGACGACGTCCGCGCCGGCGGCTCGTGCAGCAGCCTCTTCGTCTGCGCGCAGTCGCGCAATCTCCGGATGCAGAATGTCTTCCAGGTCGCGGCGCGCCGCCTCGTCGGCGAATACCCGCCGGCGCAGCGCGTCCCGGTCCAGCCGCCCGTCGGGCCGCAGGATGTCCGGGCCGAACCGATCGGCGATGCGTGCCAGCGCGACTGTTCCCGGCTCCACCGCCCGGCGCGCCAGCACGTCGGCGTCGATGATGACGGCGCCGAGCCGTGCCCACACGTCAGCGACCGCCGATTTCCCGCTGGCGATGTTGCCGGTCAGGCCTACCCGCAGGCCCGACTGCCCAGGCGTGTTCTCCTGTTCCGTCCGCCGCTGTCGCCGAACCCGTCGCACCAGCAGCCACCCGCCGACCACGAGAAGAACGAGGATGGCAGCGCTCACCGTGCCGAACCAGCCGGCCACAAGGTGCCAGCTTTCCCCGACGAGAAACCCGAGAGCGACGGACGCAGTGCTCCAGCCCAGGACGCCCAGCAGGTCGTAGAACACGAACCGGCGATACGGGATGCGAGTGACGCCTGCGACCCACGGCATCAGTGTGCGGACGAAGGAGATGAAGCGCCCCACCGTGACGGCTGCAGCCGAATGCCGCCGGAACAGGTCTGTCACGACGCTCTGGTACTGGATTCGAAGCGCGCTCGCCCTTCGGGATCGCCGCCCGATGTACAGGCGGTTCGTGCGCCCCAGGACGTAACCGATCTGGTCGCCGATGAAGGCCCCAGCCACGGTGGCTACCGCGATCTCCTCCAGCGAGAAGACGCCCTCCTCGGCGAGGAACGCCGCCAGCAGCACCGTGGCCTCGGCCGGCAGCAGCAGTCCGATGAAAAGGGCGGTTTCCGTCAGCGTCATGGCCAGCACGAGCCACGGCCCGAGACGGATCAGGAGCGTTGTCAGTTCGTTGAAGGCGAGGTGCAAGGCCAGCTACCGGCGATGAGGGAAGCCCGCCTTGATGTCATCGGCCGTATTCAGCGTCGTGTCCGGCCCGAGGGACACAACGTACAGCGTGTCACGGGCCTGCAGCAGCTCGTAGGGTTTGCCCCACGGGTCGAGGCCATCATGGTCCGTCAGGGCGTGCGCGTTGATCCACCGAACGAATTCGCCGGTTCGGGGAACGCGGGCGTCGTGAAGCACGCTCTCCCGCAGCGCACCCATGATCTGGAGCACTTCGCTGCTGGCGTGTTGCTCCTTCACTGGCTTGAGGAACGGGCGCAGCGGCTTCTGGAGGAAGCCCCACACATCGTTCCACAGCGGTCGCACATGCGAGCCCGCCTTCGCCCTGAAGGAAGGGGATATCGATAGTGCCGCCGCCACGATGACCAACGCGATTAGCAGTTTCTTCATCAAGACCCTTGCTGCCCGAGCCGTCCTTTGCGCATGGCATCCGCCCAGCGCAGGTAACGCTCCAACTCCTGGACCGTCGGCGTGCGGCCCTCACCGTAAGCCGTGTGCAATCTCCACTCCAGATATTCCCGCGGAGGCACGGGGAGGAACGGTGAACGACGGTACCAGCCGCGGGCCCGGAAACGCCAGGCCGCCCGGAACAACGTGCCCAGCAGCCTCGGTCGCACGAGGGCCCGGGCCAGAAATCGCAGGAGCAGTACGCGTTGGTTCACCTGCATTCGCACCGACGGGGATCCCCGGGCTGTCGGCTGAAGATAGCACCCGGACTCTCGGCGTGTAAACCATGTGGTTGTGCGACTTCCGCCCCCTCCGGCTCGGCCTCCGGCAACGGCCGAACGTGTGGCACACCTCTCGCCTACTCTCGGTAGCGGGCGGCGTCCCCCCGGAAACGGCGCGCGGAGGGCCGACCGTCGGAAATGCCAGCGCACGCAATGCAAACGAGCGCACGACTCCGCGCGGGTGCGCGGGAAGGACGTGGCAATTCGTCCCGGAAACCTGACTTTTTGCCTCCTTGGGAGCGGAAGATGATCGAAGTCCGGATCCATGGGCGCGGCGGACAGGGTGCAGTGGTGGCATCGCACCTTCTGGCCGAGGCCGCGTTCCGAAACGGCATGCATGTACAGGCGTTCCCGGCCTTCGGATCGGAGCGGCGCGGCGCGCCCGTCGCCGCGTTCGTGCGTCTGGACGAGGATCCGGTTCTGGTCCGGACGCAGATCTACCATCCGGACGGGTTGATCGTGCTGGACCAGAGCCTGATCACACAGAAGCTGGTGGACGTGACGGCGGGGTTGAAGGACGGCGGCTGGATCCTGATCAACTCGCCGAAGCCGCCGGAGGTGTTCGGGGATCTGGGGCCGTACACGGTGGCGACGGTGGACGCGTCGCGCATCGCGGCGCAGCACGGGTTGGGCTCGGCAACGTCGCCCATCGTCAACACGGCGATCCTGGGGGCCATGGCGGCGCTGACGGGCGTGATCGGCGTGGAGGAGCTGGACGCGGCGATCCGGGCAAACGCGCCGGTGAAGCCGGAGGAGAATGCGGCGGCGGCGCGGGAAGCGGCGACCGCCGTGCACGTGCTGCAACCTGCGGGCGGAAGGAGCTGACGATGGGCGTGAAGCTGGATCCCCGGACCCTGCAGGACGTCCCGGTGACGTCGTACTCGGACCTGCCGACGACGGCGCTGCGCACGGGCACCTGGAAATACCTGCAGCCCGTGTACGACGACAAGCTGCCGCCGTGCATCAACCGGTGCCCGGCGGGCAACGACATCTCGGGGCTGCTGAAGCTGGTGGCGGAGGGGCGCCTGGACGAGGCGGCGGCGGCGCTGCGGGCGGAGAACCCGCTACCGTCCACGTTGGGCCGCGTCTGCCCGCATCCGTGCGAGGACGAGTGCAACCGCATCGAGCTGGGCGGTGCCATCGCCGTTCACATGCTCGAGCGTTACCTGGGCGACCGGTTCCTGGAAGAGAGCATTCGGCCCACGTCGGCGCCGCCAACCGACCGGAGCGTGGCGGTGGTCGGCGGCGGCCCGGCCGGCATCGCCGCGGCGTACCACCTGGCTCTGAAGGGCCACGCGGTCGACATCTACGATGACAAGCCGAAGCCGGGCGGCTACCTGCGCACCGGCATTCCGGACTACCGCCTGCCCAAGTCGGTGCTGGACGCGGAGCTGGCGCTTGTGGAGGCCGTCGGCGTCAACTTCCACAGCGGCGTCCGCGTGGGGCGCGACGTGAGCATGGAGGAGCTCCGCAAAGGCTATGACGCCGTGATCGTCGCTGTGGGGATGCACGGCGCCCGCCGGCTCGGCATTCCGGGCGAGGACCACGCCGCCGTGTTCAACGGGGTCAAGCTGCTGGAGTCGATCCTGCTGGGCGAGCGGCCTTCCCTGCCCGACCGGCTGGCCGTGATCGGCGGGGGCAACACGGCCATGGACGTGGCCCGCTCGCTGCTGCGCCTGGGCGTGACGCCCATCGTGCTGTACCGCCGCACCCGCAACGAGATGCCCGCCATCGCGCAGGAGATCGACGAGGCGATCGCGGAGGGCATCGAGTTTCATTACCTGACCGCGCCGACGCGGGTGATCACCGAGGGCAACGACGTCGTGGCCGTCGAGTGCATCCGCATGGAGCTGGGCGAGCCAGACGAGTCGGGGCGCCGACGCCCGCTGCCCGTCGAGGGCAGCGAGTTCCGGGTCGAGGTGTCCGGCGTCGTGACGGCGCTGGGAGAGACCGGCGAGCTGGAATTCCTGCCGTCCGACGTGAGCCGCAACGGGCGTGTGACGACGGACGCGCGTTTCGCGACATCGTCGGAGGGCGTGTTCGCGGCGGGCGACATCGCGACGGGCGAGGGCACGGTGACGGCGGCAGTGGGCACGGGGCGGCGGGTCGCGCGCATGGTGCACGCGTACCTGGAAGACAAGCTGCCGGACAGCGCCCCGGCCGCGCGCGAGCTGCCGACCCGCACGTTCGACCGGAACACGGTAGTGTCGTTCGACCGGTTGAACGCGGTGTATTTGGAGCCGTCGGCGCGGCCTGGCATCCGCGCATTGAAGCCCGAGGCGCGGGTGCGGTCGTTCGCGGAAGTGGTGCACGGGTTCACGGAGGAGGAGGCGATCGCCGAAGCGCGCCGCTGCCTGCTTCACTGCAAGGGGTGCGGCATCTGCGTCGAGGAATGCCCGCGGGACGCACTCACGCTCGTGGAGGTGACGTCATGAAGCGGGTCATCAAGGGGAACGACGCGGTGGCGCACGGCGTCCGCCTTTCACGCGCCCAGGTCGTCTCGGCCTACCCCATCACGCCGCAGACCTCGATCATCGAGGGCATCGCCAGCATGGTGGCGGAGCGGGAGCTGGACGCCACCTTCGTCAAGGTGGAATCCGAGCATTCGGCCATGGCCGCCTGCGTGGCGGCGGAGTCGGCGGGCGCGCGTGCCTTCACGGCCACGTCGGCCCACGGGCTAGCGCTCATGCACGAGATGATCCACTGGGCGGCGGGCGCGCGGCTGCCCATCGTGCTGGCCAACGTGAACCGGGCCATGGGTCCCGGCTGGTCCATCTGGACGGACCAGACAGACTCGCTGTCCCAGCGTGACACCGGCTGGATGCAGCTGTACTGCGAGTCCTCCCAGGAGGTGGTGGACTCGGTGATCCAGGCATACCGTGTGTCGGAGCAGGTGCTGCTGCCCACCATGGTCGTGCTGGACGCCTTCTTCCTGTCGCACACGTACGAAGATGTCGAGATGCCGGACCAGGAGCTCGTGGATGGGTTCCTGCCACCTCTGGACCTGCCGCACCGCATGGACCTGGCCCACCCGGCGGCGCTGGGCAGCCTGGTGGACCCGGACCACTACATGGAGTTCCGTCACAAGATCGAGCTGGCGCACCGGGACGCGCTGGAGGCCTGGGGCGCGGTGGGCATGGAATGGGGCGAGCTGACCGGCCGCTACTACGGGCTCATGGAAGGCTACCGGATGGACGGAGCCGAGCTCGTTCTGGTGGCCGCCGGCACGACCGCCAGCACCGCGCGCGGCGTGGTGGACAACCTGCGGGAGCGCGGCGTGCCCGCCGGCCTGCTCCGGCTGCGGGTCTTCCGACCGTTTCCGGCGGACGCCATCCGGCGCATGCTCGCGGGCCGCGACACCGTCGTGGTGCTGGACCGGAACTTCTCCTTCGGGCACCACGGGATCTTCCACCAAGAGATCAAGTCGGCGCTCTTCGAGCTGGCCCACAGCGAACAGCCGGATGTGCGCGGCGTCATTGCCGGCCTCGGCGGCCGCGACGTAACGCCCGACGACATCGACGCCATCCTCACGGCGGCCTGGGAGCACAAGCTCAAGCAACCCGTTACATGGTGGGATACCCTGCCGGAAGGTGAGCCGGCCGAGGCCGAAGAGAGCCGGGACACGGCCACCGCTGGTTCTGGAGGCAACCGATGACCACGACCCTGAAGACCTACGACCCTCGGAACCTGCACCTGCCGGACGATGAGATCCTGCGGACGGGACACATGGCCTGCCCCGGCTGCGGTGCCGCGTTGGGCATGCGTTACGCGCTGAAGGCGCTGGGACCCGACACGTATGTCATCATCCCCGCATGTTGCTGGTCCATCATCTCGGGGCCGTACCCCTACTTCGCCCTGGACGTACCCGTGATCCACGTGGCATTCGAGACGGCGGCCATCTCGGCCGCCGGCGTGCGCGCCGGCCTGGACGCCCAGGGCAAAACGGACGCCACCGTGCTGGCCTGGGCCGGCGATGGCGGCACCTTCGACATCGGCTTCCAGGCGCTGTCGGGCGCCGTGGAGCGCAACGACAACATTCTCTACATCACGTACGACAACGAAGCGTACATGAACACGGGCATCCAGCGCTCGTCCGCCACGCCGGTGGGCGCCTGGACCACTACCACACCGGTGGAGACGCCCAAGGCGGAGCCCAAGAAGAACATCGTCGAGATCCTGGCGGAACACCGCATCGCATACGCCGCAACGGCGTCCATCGCCTATCCCGACGACTTCGTCCGGAAGGTCAAGAAGGCAAAGGAGATCCGGGGCGCCAAATTCATCCACCTGTGGATCTCCTGTCCCGCCGGCCACAAGTCCGAGGAGCGCAACACCGTCAAGATCGCGCGCCTGGCCGTCGAGACCGGCGTGTTCCCGCTCTACGAGGTGGAGCAGGGCACGAAGTACACCATCAACCACGAGCCCGCCTTCACGGACGTGGCCGACTATCTTGGTTTGCAGGGACGCTTCGCGCACCTGAACGAGTCCCAGATCGATGGCATCCGTAAGAACATCGACTGGGAATGGCAGCGCCTGCGCGCCAAGGTGGAGATGGGGCAGAAACTCCCACTACCACCCGCCGGCATCTAGAGGTCGCACGACCGCTGCGCGGTCGTGCTTGCAGGGCGCAGCCGCTGAACGCGGCTGCTTGCAGGTGGCAGCTCCCGGCCTCACGGGGGCCGCACGTTGACCGGTTGAGTGCAAGGTGCGTCGCGTACGCCGCGAGGGCGGCTCTCTCTACGGAGCCGGCTTCGCGGCGTGCTCCGTCTCGGGACGCCCGGCGCACACAGGAATGGCCGACGCTCAACCGGAGCCGGGCGACCGCCGGGAAGGCAGGAGCTGCCGCCTGCAGCCCGCGCAACGCGCAGGGGCCCCGCCACCCGCCGTTCCGTGGAACGCTGCATGCAGAAAGCAGTGCCGGGACGCACCGAGGAGAGGCGTACGCCAGCGAGAAAGGCGCTCAACCGGTTGCACGCGGCCGCCGCACAGCAAGGAGCTGCCACCTGCAGCGGGCGACGAGATCGCCGGTATAATTCACGATTGTTGGCGACCCCGGAGGTAGCGGGGGCGACGCTGTCCCGCCCCAGGGACTCATCCAGCCAGACAACCGAATGGCCACGAGAACCAACGAGGGGAAGTCGAAGTCCGCCGGTCGCGGGCGCAAGAAGCCTGCGGGCCCGGGCAAACAGGAGATGCTGCGCCTGTACCGGACGATGTACTCGGCGCGCAAGACGGACGACCGCGAGATCCAGCTCAAGCGTCAGAACAAGATCTTTTTCCAGATCTCGGGCGCGGGCCACGAGGCGCTCCAGGTGGCGGTGGCGGCGCAGCTGCGGCCCGGCTCGGACTGGGCGTACCTGTACTACCGGGACCGGGCGCTGTCGCAGGCCCTGGGCGTGACGCCACACGAGCAGCTGCTGGAAGCGGTGGGTGCGGCCTCGGACCCGGCGAGCGGTGGTCGCCAGATGCCGTCGCACTGGGGGCACCGGAAGCTGCGAATCGTGAGCACGTCATCGCCGACGGGCACGCAGTTCCTCCAGGCGACCGGCATGGCAGAGGGCGGCTGGCGCGCGACACTGCTGGACGAGTTGCGGGAGAAGCTGGAGGACTTCGACGACGACGAGGTCGTTGTCTGCACCGCCGGCGAAGGTCAGACCTCGGAGGGCGAGTTCTGGGAAGCGCTGAACACGGCGTGCAACCTGAAGCTGCCGGTCGTATTCGTCGTGGAGGACAACGAGTACGCCATCTCAGTGCCGGTGGAGGTGGGCACGGCGGGCGGGTCGGTGAGCAAGCTGCTCACGGGCTTTCCGAACCTGCTGATCCAGGACGTGGACGGCTGCGACGTGTTGGCAAGCTGGAATGCAGCGAAGAAGGCAGTGGACCACGCCCGGAAACGGAAGGGCCCGGCACTCATCCACGGCCATGTGATTCGGCCGTACAGCCATTCCATGTCGGACGACGAGCGCGCGTACAAGTCGGAGGCGCAGCGGGAAGCCGAAGCAAAGCGGGACCCCATCCCCAACTTCCGGCAGCATCTGCTGGACGAAGGCGTGGCCACGGAAGAGGACATCGACGCGCTGGAGCAGGAGGTGCGCGACGAGATCCAGGAGGCGACGGACCGGGTGCTGGAGGAGCCGCAACCGGCGCCGGAGACGGTGATGGACTTCCTCTATTCGCCGGACGCGGACCCTACGTCATCGGAGTTCGACACGGAAGAGTCGCCGCAGTTCGACGGCGAGGATCGGACGACGGTGGACCTGCTGAACGCGTGCCTGCGGGACGAGATGGAGCGCGACCCGCGCATCGTCGTGTTCGGTGAAGACGTGGCGGACGCGAGCCGCGAGGACGTGCTGGACGAGGTGAAAGGCAAAGGCGGCGTCTTCAAGGTGACGTGGGGCTTGCAGCGCCGCTTCGGAGGCACGCGCGTCTTCAACTCACCGCTGGCCGAAGCGAACATCATCGGCCGCGCCATCGGTATGGCCACGCGCGGCCTGAAGCCGGTGGTGGAGATCCAGTTCTTCGACTACATCTGGCCGGCCATGCAGCAGCTGCGCAACGAGCTGGCCACGATGCGCTACCGCTCGGCCAACACATGGTCGGCGCCCGTGGTGGTGCGGGTGACGTACGGCGGCTACCTGAAAGGCGGCGCCATCTACCATTCGCAGACGGGCGAAACGTTGTTCACGCACACCCCCGGGCTGCGCGTCGTCCTGCCGTCCAACGCGCTGGACGCCAACGGCCTGCTGCGCACCGCCATTCGCTCCGACGACCCGGTCATGTTCCTGGAGCACAAGCACCTCTACCGGCAGGTCTACAACAAGTCGCGGTATCCGGGGAAGGACTTCATGATCCCGTTCGGCAAGGCGAAGGTCGTGCGGGAAGGTACCGACCTGACAATCGTCACGTGCGGCGCGCTGGTGAAGCGCTCCCTGGACGCCGCCAAGCTGGCGGAGGAGAACGGCATCAGCGTCGAGGTGCTGGACCTGCGCACTCTCAGCCCGCTGGACATGGACCGCATCGCCGAGTCCGTGCGCAAGACCAACAAGGTGGTGGTCGCCTACGAGGACTCCCTGTCCTGGGGCATCGGCTCCGAGATCGCCGCCCGCATCGCCGACGAGGTGTTCGAATGGCTGGACGGGCCGGTGCGGCGGGTGGCGTCCCTGGACACGTGGGTCGCCTACGCGCCCCAGCTGGAGGAAGCCATCCTGCCGAACGCGCAGAAAATCTGGGCAGCCGTGGAGGAACTGGCGGCGTATTGAGGCAGGCGGGGGCGGGGGCGGGGGCGTTGGACAGCAGGCGCGGGCGGGGGCGTTGAACGGCAGGCGCGGGGGCGGGGTCCCGCGGAGGGGCAACTTGAAGGGCGGGGTGACTTGCAGAACGGGGCGACCTGGGGGCGGCTATCGCTCAGGGTCGCCTCTTCTCGTTACGGTCGTCCCATTCCGCCATGGGGATGCCCGGGTCGTGAGGTCATGTTGGGGGCATGGAACGATTCGGGTTCGAGGGGTTCGACGTCTTCGACTACGGCGCGGAGCTTTGGAGTTTGGCGGATGACATCGCCCGGCGGATCCGGCCGGAGCGGCGACACCTGGCAGATCAGCTGGAGCGCGCCAGCCACTCCATCGTGCTGAACATCGCCGAGGCTGCGGGACGGTACAGCCCCGGAGCCAAAGCGAATGCCTACCGCATCGCCCGCGGCAGCGCCAACGAAACGGCCGCCATCTTCGTGCTGCTGGAACGCAAAGGCCTCATCAGCGAAGCGGAAGCCACGCACGCCCGTCGCCTGCTCCTCTCCATCATCGCCATGCTCTCCCGCCTGGCCATTAATTTCGAGCGCAAAGCCTTGCTCGCACGCCCGGGAAATGTCGGCCACAATCCGAGAAAAACTCCCCGCCCGGATGCCGTCGCCCCCAAGAGCAGCCCGA
>JARRJS010000018.1:0-2261 GCA_037388885.1 Gemmatimonadota bacterium | reverse complement strand
AGGTCGCCCCCCCGAAGGCCAACGCGACGCCCGGAACGGAAGGTCGCCCCCCCGAAGGCCAACCCGACGCCCGGAACGCTGACCTCCAACGATGACGCGGACGGGGGTGAACCGCCCCCGCCCGCGCCCTCGCCTGCAGTTCTACTTGCTATGCTCCACCTCCGTCGACGTGATGAAGCTCGCGATGTCGTGCCTGAGCTTCTTCGCCGAAGTCTGGTTCAGGTAGGCCATGTGTCCGCTCTGATAGTACTCGAACTGGACGCGGTCGCCATACGTCTTGTCGAAGCCCAGATGCCGGAACGTGTATTCGGCGTTGGCAAACGGCGTCGCCATGTCGTAGTAACCGGCGCCTACCATGACGTGCAGGTACGGGTCCTTGGCCATGGCCAGGCGGAGTGACTCCACCTCGCTCGGATAACCATAGCCGGCGCCGGCGAAGTTCCAGTGGCCCGTGTGCCCGCCCATGAAGTAGTGCAGGTCGGACTTGTAGTTCAGGTCCTTGTGCAGGTACTGCATGAACGCGGACATGAACGCGCCCGAGGGCGCCACACCCGACGGGTCGTAGTCCTCACGCTGGCTGGCCGCGTTGCCGTTGATGCCCGTGAGGCGGCTGTCGTAGCGGCCCAGCGTCTCGCGCTCGGCTCGCAGCAGCTGCGTACGGTACATGCCGGCGTTGACGCGCAGATTGCTCTCCAGGATGAATTCCTGCGACAGACCGGTGAGCCGGGCCAGCTTCTGCGCCACCGCCTGCCGCTCGCTCTGCGTCAACGCGTTGCCCTTGGCCAGCGCGGTCAGGTAGTCGCCGAAGGCATAGTCGCGCGACTGCTGCACCACCTGCTCGAGGGTCTGGCTCTGGAGGTCGGCCGGCAGCTTCTTGTGGTACCAAGCCGTGGCGGTGTAGGTGGGCAGGAACGTGGCGTAGCCGATGTCGTTCGTGGGCGCCTGCCGGATATACTGGAAGTCCAGCACGGTGCCCAGGAGCATGATGCCGTTCAGCTCGATGCCCTCGTTGTTCTGTAGCTCCGAGGCGAGCCCCGCGGAGCGGAAGGTACCGTAGCTCTCACCGAACAGGTACTTGGGCGAAGCCCAGCGATGGTACTTGTCCAGGTAGTCGCGGATGAACTGACCGAACATCCGGATATCGTTGTTGGCCCCGGTGAACTCGGAAGCCTGCACGCCCGGCGCCGGTCTCGAGTACCCGGTCATCATGGCGTCGACCTGCACGAGGTCGGTGACGTCCAGTGGCGAGTAAGGGTTGTCGACGAGGGCATAAGGCGGGGCCGGTTCCGTCCCGTGAGGCCCCATGTCGGGATGCTTCGGACTCATGATGCCCATGTCGAGCCAGATGGACGCGGAGCCCGGTCCGCCGTTGTAGAAGAACGTAACCGGCCGCTTGGCGGCGTTCTGCCCATCCCGGGTGTAGGAGATGTAAAACACCGTGGCCTTGGGCTTCCCGTTATCGTCGCGGATCACCATGGTCCCGGTGTTCGCCGTGTAGGAGATCTCCTTCCCGTCGATGGTGATCTTGTGGTGCGTGGTCGAGACCTTCTCAACGGCGGGCACGCCTTCCTTTGCCTGCTGGGAAGAGGCATTGGCGCTCCCGGGGGGCATGCCCCGGGTCGGACGCTGGGCGGAGACCGGCCCGACAACGAGGAGTGAAGCCGCGACGCTCGCCAGCAGCGGTCGCATACGCATGACAGACTCTCCGGTTAGGATGTGGGTGGTTTCGAGACGACAAGGGGCAAACCGAAAACAGCCGGAAAACAACGCGGAGCCCCCTTGAGGGCGGGCTCGCCGTTCACCGAAACGTGGGATCGAGAGATACCAGGCTTTGTCGTCGTTCGAGGCACAGGTGCAATGATCGAGCCGCTGCGTCAAACACGCCGACCGTCGCACTCCGGAACCGACCCCCGCACGGGGGGTCGCTCACTCGACCTCGAACTCGAGCTCGAACCGGAGCTCGTGCTCTCAGGCGCGGTGCGCTTCCTCGGCGATCAACTCCACGATGCGGTCGACTTCCTCGGGGGAATTGTAGATATGCGGGGAAAGTCGCATCCAGCCCAGGTCGAACTCGCTGATCACCCGGGTCCGCACCTTCTCCGGCCGGCGCGCCAGGCGGCGTTGTAGCTCGAGGGCTTCGACGCCGTCCACCTTGAACGACACCATGCCCGAGACCAGCGGCTCCTCACGTGCAGACATGAGCTGTACACCGGCGACGTCGGCCAGGGCGTCGAACAGTCGAAGCCGAAGTTGCGTCGCTG
>JARRJS010000017.1:0-34927 GCA_037388885.1 Gemmatimonadota bacterium | reverse complement strand
CCGCCCGCAGCGCCGTCAGCAGGTCGTGCACCAGCCGGCCGGACCCGTCCAGGTAGCGCGGCTCGTTGGATGCCACCCAGGGCAGGCCCTCCCGCCCCGCCAGCTCGATGAGCGCGCCCGCCAACGCCGACTCCTCGCCCGACACGTGGTGCAGCTGCGCCTCGATGGCCAACCGCCCCGGGAACAGCTCCCGCCAGCGCGACAGCACATACGCCGCCTCCTCCGGCCGCAGCGACCGCAGCAGGCTCGCCACCTCGCCCGCGGGACCGCCGGTGAGGGCGTAGAGGCCGTCGGCGCGATCGAGGAGGTCGGTGAAGGTGAGGGCCGGGCGACCTCTTCCAGGCAGGTCCTCACCAACCTGACGGGGAGACCCCGGCCACCCTGCCCCACTACCACCAGGGAGACGGGGGGGCGGGGGGAGGTTTCCCTCTCGCGATGCCATCCAGGCTCTCCAGTCCCCGACGCGCGCTCGCGTGACGAGGCTGGCGAGGTTCCGGTAGCCGGTCTGGTTCATGGCCAGGAACACGGCCGGATAGCCGTCCACCAGCAGCTCGGCACCAGCCACGGGACGTATGCCGGCGCACTCCGCCTCCAGGGCGAAGCGAATCACGCCGCCCAGGTCCGCATGGTCCGTCAGGGCCAGCGCGCCGTAGCCCAGCTCCGCCGCGCGGCGCACCAGCGCCTCCGGCGTGCTGGCGCCATCGCCGAACGAGAACGCCGAGTGGACATGGAGGTCGACCACCCCTCTCCCCATCCTGCCCCTGACTGCCACGGTTGCTACCTCCAGGCCGTTGTGCCCGTCTATCTGCCGCCTGTCCACCTACCACCCCGAGCGGAAGGCCCCGCCCCACTCTTCCACCCACCGGGGGGGCCCCACCTCCACCCTTCCACCTCCCCGGGGAGACGGGGAGCGTCAGTCAAGCCATGTTCATCTCCGGCCGCCGGTTCCCGGACACAGCCACGCCCGGAACTCCGGCGCCCTGCACGGTACGCTGCCCCACTACTCTCTCCTCCCCCGCTCTCCCTGGTGGGGGGTGCCAGGCGGCGGAGGTCTCCCGCTCGGGGTGGGAGGTGCCTGGCAGGGGGCGGGGTGTGGAAGGGGAGAGCGGTCAGTCCCACCACCCGTGCAGGTACCACTGCTCCTCCTGCGCATCGCGGTACAGCCACAGCAGCACGCCATCCGCGGTCACGCAGCGGAAATACTCGCGCGCATACGACGCATCCCACCGTCCGCCCGAGATCCGGTCGGGGCCCGCCGCGGTCACCAGATCCTGGCAGCCGGTCCGGTCGCGCAGACGAACCGGCAACACGTGGTCCCGCCGCTTCGTCACGTCCACCATCACTCGCCGCGGCTCCGGCAGAAGCTGAAGGGACAAACCCGCTGAGGCAGGCGGGGGCGCAGGCGCAGGCGGCTGCTCCGGCGACCGCTCGGTCACGCGCGGAGCGGCGACCCAGGTCGTGCGGCGCTCCGGCAGGGGGTGGGCGTTGTTCTCGGGCACGACGATGACCGGGCCCTGCGACTCCAGCAGCCGCGCCACGGCGGCCTCCACAGCGCCGGCGGTGGCAAAGCCGCGGTCGAACAGGTCGCCCTGTTGCACGCCGGCCGGCTCCGTCGCCTCCACCTCCAGCGCCATGCCCGCCACGGCGTCGGACACCGTGATGCGGTCCAGGATCGCCCGCACCAGTCGCAGCCAGGCCTCGCGGCTGGCCGTCGGTCGCGCCGGCTTGATGGAGCGCCGCCACTCCTCACCATTGGCCAGCGGCAGTACCAGCGCGATGCGTCGCGCGTGCTCGCCCCGCGCCTGCAGCCGCTCGCACACCGTGCTCAGCAGCGCGTTGGCCGTGAACAGCAGCCGCGCCGGGTCCGTCAGCACGTAGTCCACGAAATCGATGGATGCCGCCAGCCGCTCCGGCGGAATGGGTCGGAACAGGCGCCGCGCGTCTTCCGCCCGCGCCAGTCGCCAGAGCGCCACACCCTCCGGCCCGAAACGCACCTCCACCACCTCCGCCTCCAGCGCCGCCAACTCGCCTAACTTCGAGACCCCCACCCCATCCAGAAGGGCCCAGGTGCGCTCATCGGCCAGCATCTCCACGGGCAACGGCGCAAGGAAGTCCCTTCCACTACCACCCACCACGACCACCCTGCCTCCCATCCCACCCCGAGGGGGGGACCCCTGCCCTTCCACCACCCCCCACCGGGGGGACCCCCGCTCCCCTGCCGCCCCACCCCGGGCGGAACGGGGGACGGGGAGAAAGTCATCGGCGCTCCCCGTCTCCCCGTCTCCCCCTCCCCCCGTCGGGGTGGAGGATGGGCGGTGGCGGGCCGCGCATTCCGCCACCACGGGCACCGCCGCCACGCCCACACGCACATCCTCCGCGCCCGACCCCGCCAGTTGTTCCAGCACCTGCTCCGCCAGACGCGCGGCATCCAGCCCACGGCCGTCCGCCCAGATCACGCCGCGCTCCGGCTCGACCCGCACGCGGGGGAAGGCAGCCGCCACAGCCTCCAACACCCGGCCCAACCCACCCTGCTCCACCTCGCCTCCCTTCCCCCCGAGCGAGAGAGCGGGAGAGCCGGAGACGGGGGGACCGGCGGAAACAGACTCGCCGGGGTGAGTCCCGTTCCCGGCGTGGCCGGCTCCACCCGCGCGGCCCGCTTTACGCCGACGCGATGATTTGCCGCGTCTCCCCGTCTCCCCGTCCCCCCGTCTCCCTGTCGGGGTGGAGGCAGGGTTGGAGGGTGTCTCCCCGTCTCCCGCTCTCCCCGTCGGGGTGGAAGGGTCGGGTGGGGGTCCCCCTGTCGGGGTGGCGCCGGGGCGGGACGGATCTGCGATCCGCCAGGTCGGACTCCAGAGACATACGTACGTCATGCGTGCTCACCGGTAACGTGAAATGTGTCCTGCGGCGCAGGCCGGTTGCCTCGATGTGCGCTTCGACCGTCACCGCCATCACCTCTGCCGGCTCGCCGAACGAGTTCCTGCGCCAGTGGTAACCGTCCGGGGGAATGCGCGAGCGGGCCCGCAGGTGCACCAGGGGCGCCGACATCGCCAGTGCCGCCAGCACGCCGCCGCCGTCGTGCGCCGCCCGCGCCAGCCGGACTCCCGGCGTCTCCGGCAAGCCCGACGCGCGATCCCCGAACCCCGTCACCACCACCACCGCAAATCCACCCGAACGCAGCAGCACCTCCGCACACTCCAGCACATCCTCCCGCACGGGCCGCAGCAGGACGGGGCCCGGCCGCCAGTACGACCCGACGATCGATCCCGATCCATCCACCCACACCGCCCGCTCACCCCGCCCTACCGCGGCCTCACACACCGAACGCAGCACCGCCGTCGCTCCCCCTCCCGACCACACCGTCACACGGCCCCGCGGCAGGCCGCTGCCCGGCAACACCTCGTCCAGCGCACGGATGCCCGTCGCTACCACCTCCGTCGTGCCCTGGCCCACCGGCACCGCGTCCGGAAATTGTTGCTCCAGCAACTCTCGCAGTACAGCAACACTCATGATCCCCCCAGCACCTTCCTCCGCTCCGACGGGGTGCCCCTGACTCTCCCCCACACCGCCAGGGTGACGGGGCGATAGGGAGATTGGCCCTTGCACATGGCCCCGAAAGACCAGGCTCAGGGGCCAAGACGCCCGGGTGCCGGGCCTCACGACCCTTTCCCCGAGCGCCCTCGCAGTATCCGCCCCCGCCCCCGCCCCCGCCTGCTTCCCCTCCATCATATACCGAACAAAAACCGAAAGCAAGACTTTCCTCCCGTCCACCCAGCCACCCCGACGGGGAGACCCCAGTCCCCATCTTTCCACCTCCCCAGGGCGACAGGGAGATAGGGAGCGCTAGCGAAGGCGTATGCGTCTTCGGACCGCCGCACCCAGACGTCACCACGCCCGGAACCCCGCTCGCACGGTAGCACTACCCCAGCCACTCTCCCCGTCTCCCCATCTCCCTGGCGGCGGGGAAGGAGTCTCCTGGGAGGCGGGCGGCGGGACAGCAGGGTTCTCCCGTCACTCTGGCCAGGCCCAATCATTTCAGCCGCACGCAGCCACTGGCCAGCCCTTGTGGCCCCCAGCCCTACAGACTACCGTGCACGAAGTGCACGTGCGGCCGCCGTCGCATGCACGAACAATCGGAGGCTGGAAGGGAGAACATGGCCAGCACCGCGCGAGGAATCCGAGTGCCGGAAGCGTTGCAACGCGAGATCGAGCGGGAGATGGAGCGTCGTGACGTGTCGGAGTGGTCCGCCATGGTTCTGGAGCTGTTGGAGGAGGCGGTGCGCATGCGTCGGGCGCCGGGCATCATCTTCGTGGAGGGCGCGACGGGTCGAAGGGCGGTGGTGGCAGGATCGGGGCTGGAGGTGTGGGAGGTCGTGCAGATGTGGCAGGAAGTGGGTCGAGACTACCGGCGTTTGCGGGCGGCCTACGACTGGCTGACGGAGCCGCAGCTTCGGGCGGCGTTGAGCTACTGGGAGCTGTACGGACCGGAGGTGGAGGAGCGGCTGGCGCGGGAGGCGCGGTTGACGGCGGAGCGGGTGCAGCGCGAGCTGCCGTTCACGACGCCGAGGTCGTGATGGGCGCGCTGCGGCTTCTCCTGGACGAGGGGATCCATCCACGGGTGGCGGAGCTGGGCTGGGAAGAGGGGATGGACGTGGTGAGCGTGCACGAACTGCGGCGTCGGGGCTTGTCGGACTACGAGCAGCTGCGGCTGGCCGCGAGCGAGGATCGCGTGCTGGTGACACGCAACCGCGGGGACTTTCTCTACTGGACGGCGGAGTTCTATCGGTCGAACATGGAGCATTGCGGCGTGTTGTTCGTGGGGGAAGGCTTTCCCAACGATCAGCCGGATCGGATCATACGGGCATTGAAGCGCTGGCACTATGCGCATTCGCAGGATGAGGATGCGTTCGGCCCGTACCATGTGGATTTCCTGACGCGGTGAAGCGGCCGGGCGTGGGGACAACGGAAGCCCGGTCGTCGAGCTGGTGAAACGGACCGGGCGTGCAACGAGGCGAGGAGCGTCGGCCATGCGGGGACACAGGTGGATCTGGATGGTGCCGGCCGTTCTGGTTCTGTGGGGTTGCGGGCAACGGCCGCAGACGCCGTTGTCCATGCTGGCGCCGGGTGTAACGCCGCGGGATCTGCAGGACCGGGTGAAGCAGTTCGCGCCGGCGGTGATCGGTTTCGACACGGCGGCCTTGCGGCCGTGGGAGAAGCAGGTAGTGGCGAAGCTGATCGAGGCATCGGACGTGCTGCACGGCGTGTACGCGGTGCAGGTGTCGCCGCAGAACCCTACGTGGCGGGCGCAGCTGGACACGACGCAGGGGCTGGGCAAGGAAGCGGCGTCGACGTATTACGACATCATGGTCGGCCCGTGGGACCGGTTGCGGTTCGACGCGCCGTTCCTGGACGTGGGTCCGAAGCCGGCGGGTGCGGGCTTCTATCCGCCGGACCTGACGCCGGTGGACTTCGACGCCTGGCTGAAAACGCACCCGGACGATCGCCCCTCGTTCACGAGTCCTTACACGCTCGTCCGTCGGCGGGGCGTGGGGCTGGTGGCGGTGCCCTACTCGGAAGCCTATCACGACGACCTCGACAAGGCGGCGGACCTGCTGCGCCAGGCGGCCGCCGTGTCGCAGAACGCGTCGCTGACACGCTTCCTCCGCTCGCGGGCCGACGCGTTCCTGTCGAACGACTACGACCAGAGCGACATGGACTGGATGGACATCCGGAACAGCGTGGTGGAGCCGACCATTGGTCCCTACGAGGTCTACGAGGACGGGCTGTTGGGCCTGAAGGCGTCGTTCGAGAGCTTCATCACGGTATCGGACTCGTCGGCGAGCGCCGCGCTGGAGGTATTGAAGAGCCACCTTCGGTCGCTGGAGCAGCACCTGCCGATCGAGGATCGGTACAAGAACCCGGATCGCAGTTTCGAGAGCCCGATACGGGTGGTGGACGTGGTGTACACGGCGGGCGAGGCGCGATCGGGCGTGACGACGATGGCCTTCAACCTGCCCAACGATGAGCGCGTGCGGGCGGCGAAGGGCTCCAGGAACGTGATGCTGCGGAACGTGGCGCAGGCGAAGTTCAGCCGTATCCTCGTGCCTATCGCGCAACGGGTCCTCGCGCCCGACATCGCGGACCATGTCCAGTTCCCGCCGTGGTTCACAGACGTGCTCATGCACGAGATGGCCTACGGCCTGGGGCCCGGCGTCATAACGGTGGATGGCCAGTCCACGACGGTGAACCAGGCGTTGCGGGACCATTACTCGGCCGTCGACGAAGCCAAAGCGGACGTGACGGGGCTGCACAACCTGACGGTGCTCGCGGACGAGGGCATCTACGACGACTTCTTCGTGCGGCAGGCGTTCGCGGGCCATCTGGCCGATCTGGTGCGGGGCGTGCGCTTCGGGGCCTCGGACGCCCACGGCCAGGCCGCGCTGCTGCAGTTCGACTGGTACCTGGACAAGGGCGCGATCCGGTACGACACGGCGTCGGGCAAGTTCAACGCGAACCTGCAGGCCATGATGCTGGCGAACCGCCAGCTGGCGACGGAGCTGTTGACCCTGGAGGCTCAGGGCGACTACACGCGCGCCGGCCAGCTGCTGCAGCAGTACGGGACGGTGCCGGACGCGCTGAAGCAGGCCATCGGTCGGCTGGACGGCGTGCCGGTGGACATCCGGCCCGAGTACCCGGTGCACGGATATGTGGACGCGTGGGCCGGCGGAGACGACGAGTGAGCGCGGCCGCCGGGCAGACCAACTCCGATCGGTTCCTTGCCGCTTTCGCGCGGCTGGAGGACGCCTTCGAAGCGTTGACGGGCGGGCGCAGGCACAGGGAATCGTTTGCCAACATGGTGCACCAGGCGGGGCGCAAGAACGCGTCGATCCGCATGTTCGAGAACGACCTGCGGGAGTTTGCGGAGCTGCGCAACGCCATCGTGCACGACCGCGGCCACGGGTACGTCATCGCGGAGCCACACGACAAGGTGGTGGCCAAGATCGAGCGTATCACCGACATCGTGCTGGACCCGCCCCGGGTGAGCCGCCTGCTGGACGCAGCCGTCGTCACGCTGCGTCCCGACCAGACGCTGGGCGACGTGGCCGGCGCCATCCGCCAGACCGGGTACGCCCAGTACCCCGTTTACGACGAACACGACCTGGTGGGCCTGCTCACGTACCGGGCGCTGGCCCGCTGGCTGGCGGCACGCTTCGACGCGGGCGAGCCGGTGGATCCGTCCGTGCCGATTTCCGAAGTGCTGGCGTTCGCCAACAGTGCCCATGCGGTGGTGGCGCAGGACGCGCCGGTGCTGGATGTGGTGGAGCTGTTCGCGGAGAACGCACGGCAGGGCCGCCACCTGACCGCGGTGCTGATCACGCGCAGTGGTGCCGACGGTGAGCCGCCGCTCGGCATCGTCACCGCGGCAGACCTGCCGCGCCTGTACGGCCTCGTGGAACGGAACGGCACATGATGGCGCAGGACAGCGCAGAAGACCGGGTCGCGTTCGACGCGTTCACCCTCGCCATCCGCGTCATGTACCGCGTCTACGAGATCGACGAGCCGGGCACGGAGTTCGAGAAGCCGTGGGCGCTGCTGCGCGAGATCGCCGAAGGCGGGACCACCCTGGCCAGCCCCGGCGAGATGGCGGCGCGATTCCCGGCGTTGCGGGACCTGGTCTACGACAGCGCCAATCGCGTCGTACGCCACGACCGCGAGTTGGCCCAATGCGTCCTGCGCGGCCTCAACGAAGCCTTGTGAGAACCATCCCTGGCTCCGCACCCCTCCATCGACCGTGTCCCGGCACGACAGCTTGGCACGGCGAGCCACCGGGAATAGGTTTCGGCATGACTCGACATCAACTCGGTACTCTCGTGGTCGGTAGCCTGCTACTCGCGGGCTGTGGCAAAGGCGCGCAGCCGGCGCGGGAATCGTCAGGCCAGGCGGAATCGGCGGCCGCCGCGGCGGCCGCGGACACGTCGGGCGGTGCGCTTCAGCTCCTGGACTACGTCGCCAACGTGCCTCGAGGATGGCAGTCGAGCCCACCCAAGACGTCCATGCGACTGGCGCAGTTCGAGACGACGCCCGTGTCCGGGGACACGGTCGGCGCGCAGGTCGTCGTGTACTACTTCGGGCCCGACCAGGGCGGCTCCGTCGAGGCCAACATCACACGTTGGGAGAGCCAGTTCCGCGGCCCGGGCGGCGGTCCCGTCCAGGCGAAGGTGGAGCGGTACGACGACACCCCGTTTCCCACCACCGTGGTAACGCTGCAAGGAGCGTATGCCCGCAACGTGGGCATGGGCGCCGACGTGGCCAAGGCCGTGCCGGGTCAGATGCTGGTGGCGGCCATCGCGGCCACACCGCGTGGCAACATCCATTTCCAGATCTTCGGCCCGGCAGCTACCGTGCGTGCCCAGCAGAAGTCGTTCACGGCGTTCGTGCGCTCCCTCTCTCCCAAGGCGACGCCGTCCGGAACCGCGCCTTGAGGCCCTGGCGCATTCGGGCGGTCACGCTCGTTGCGGCCGTCGTGGCCGCGACGGGGTGCCAGGGGCCGCCGCCCGTCGTGCTACGCACCGCCCCGGCCTCGCGTCCCGACCTTCTCGCCGGCTGTTACGCGCTCCGGTACGGCGGGCCCACGTACCGGTCCGTCTCGTGGCCCGACGACTGGCGCACGCGCTTCATCGCGCCGGACCGCTTCGCGATCGGGCCGCTGCTTCCACCGCCGGGCCACCATACGCTCCGCGTCGTCGTCATCCCGCTGTCCTGGGAAGGCCCCAGGCGACCCCGGATCATTGCCCACGTCACCGCCGACGCCGACTCCATCCTCATCGGATCCGGCGTGCACGGGGACGGTGTCACCTTTCGACTCGCCCTCGAGGGTGACACCCTGCCCGGCGTCGCCGCCCTGAGCGGCGGCAGCGATGGCCTCAAGCCCGTCGAGACCGTCCGGCGCGTCATGGCCGTCCGGGTCCACTGCCGCACGGGCGAGCCGCTGGCCCTGAACCGCGCCACCACCCGGCGGTAGCCCTGCCTCCACCCTTCCCTCCCGACAGGGAGACCCCCCACCACCCATCACATCACCACCAGGGAGACGGGGAAAGGGGAGCGCGGGCGAGGCGGGTCCGCGGTGGGGCGGCGACATTCCGGGGCGCGGCAAGCGTCGTCGTCGGACACCGGCATGAGGCACGGCTGCCCCACCGACGGACGGGGCGGAAGCATGGCCCGCCCATCGCAGGAGCAAGCGAGATGGCAAGGAATACGCCCGGGCGCCTGCGCACGGAAAGGCGCCGCGGGCCGATCGGCCGGCGGCGCCTCCCCCCGTCCCCCACTCACCCTGGCGGGGCGGCGCGGAACGGCGGGGGTCCCCCCCGTCGGAAGGGCGGCTGCAGGGCGGACCGCCCTCCCCGTCGGAAGGGCGGCGGCAAGGCGGTGTCAGCCCCCCTGGCCGGACCGCGGCTGGCTGGACGGCGGCACCATGCCGTTCAGTCGCATGTACGTTACCAGGTTGCCGTAATGCTCGAAGTCGTGGCTGACGTTGAACACCAGCACGAACAGGCGTGAACGGTCGGCACCGAACAGCTTCGTGGTAGCGGCGGCGGCGGCATCGCTCATGGCGTACGCTTTCTCGCAGTATGCGAACGCGTCCTTCAAGCCCTGAACCAGGGATGCCTTGGTGGTGCGCTTCTCCATGTCCTCGGTGACGGGAGGTTTCTCGCCGAGCGCCGTCGAACAGAAGCCATACTGGGAATTCGCCACGTGGCCGATGATCTGGCCAAAGCTGCGCACTTCCGGCGTCGGCTTGTAGCCGTACTTCTCCTCCGGCATCTGTTCTGCGGAAGCGACCAGGTAGCCCTTCACCACCTCGAACAGCGCCTTCGACGACGCGACCGCTCCGTTCGTGTCCTGCGGACCCATCTGGGCGTGGGCGGCCTGGGCAACGCCGAGGCCGACAGCAACGGCGAGCAGCGGCACGATGCGCTTCATGGGAACCTCACGGTGTCGGGGAATGGGGATCGCCCATCGGGCGGGCCTCCATTCCTACACTCCACCGGCGGCGGCCGCAAGACCTTTCCGCCCTGCCACCCCGCCCTCCCGACGGGGGGACTCCCACCACCGCTCCACCCATGCCCCACAGAGACCGGGGGACGGGGAGAAGGATCGTGGTGAGGGCGAGGGTCTTCCCGGTGCCGCCAGCTTCACCCCTTCGGTGCGAGCGGGGCGGAGAGGCGGAACCTCACTACATACTCCACGTCCAGCGAGTCCCGGGTGATGGCCCACACGTGGTCGTCCCGGAAGATCGGGTTGGGATAGCGACGGAAGCCGTCCGGCGCATTGACCCGGCCGAGGTATGTGCCATCCGGCTCGAAGACATCGAAGGCGACGGGCTCACGCCAGCGTTGCAGCGGTTCTTCCCCTGCCTTCACCTCCGGGACGCCGGGGATCTCGACACCCGGCTGGGGCACCTGCACCCAGATCCGGCCGTCGGCGCCAACGAGCACGCCGCTTATGGGCGGCTTCGTATCCGGGATGGCGGGCCCGTTCCATTTCCAGTCGGGCTTCATCTGTCGCATGTTGTACGTGGCCCGGGCCTCCGCGTTGTCTTTTTCCCCGGACGTCACCGCTACGGGTTGCCAGTCCTTGCGGATGCGCACCACGCCGCCGGGTTCCAGCAGATCGATGACGTAGTCGGTGGACACGCCGCTTACCCAGTAGCCCAGCGGGCTGAACGCGTGGAACGGGTGCGGCGAGTAGGGCACGTTGTTGATGGAAACGCTCGTGCCGTCGTGGTTGTTGACGCGTGCCTCGATGCGGGGAGCGTCGTAGTCGTAGTGGGGCGCCGGGAACGTGTCACCCGGCTCACCGTCCGCGTAGCGCACCAGGCCCATGCGCCAGTCGCTCACATCCGCCTTGGGGTCCAGGAGCACATCGGTGTAGATGCCGCCGGTGCTGTCCACCACCATCCGCTGGCCGGTGAAGAAGCCGCCGCGGATGCGCCAACTGCCCGCCGGCTCGCCGCCCGGCGTGTACAGCTGGATGCGGGCGTTGCCCGGGTCCCGGAGCGCCAGCCGGCCGTCCGGCAAGACCGCCATGCCGCCGTCCGAATTCTTGTATTCGCCGGGCCCGCCGCCTTTCCGTCCCAGGTTCATGAGGAACGACCCATCCGGCGCATACTTGCGGAGCACCGGAACCTGGCGGTCGTACACGTACATGTTGCCGTCGCCGTCCACCGCGAGACCGCTGATGCCGCCGAACATATACTCGTCCGGCCCATCGAACACGCCGATGCTCTGTTCCTGCACGAGGCGACGCGGCGCCCCCCACACGCTGCCGCTCAACGTATGCACGACGATGGTGTCGCCGACGGTGTCCCGCGTCACCACCCAGCCACCGCCCCCTGCGGACGGTTTGCCGCAGCCGCCGGCAGACATGGCAGCGACGGTCACCAGGGCGAGCATCGTCGGGCGCGTGGACGGGATGGAGGGTCGGGACATGTCGGGCTCCAGGGGTGGTGTCACAGTTCGCGGGCCATCGTTCGTTGGACACAGCCACTGACGGGATTGTTGCCTCCGGACACGCTGCAAAGCAAGGCGCCGCCGGCCCTACATGGCCGGCGGCGCCTCCCCCTCTCTCCCCGTCTCCCCGGTTGGGCCGCCGTGGGGAGGTCGGGGTCGCCCCGTCAGGGTGGACGGGCGGAAGGGCGGCTACTCCTCCTCTTCCGCCTCCTTCTTGGCCTCGGCAATGACCGTTTCGGCGATGTGCGCCGGCACTTCCTCGTAGCTGCTGAACCTCCGGGAGTGGACGGCACGGCCCTGGGTCATGGAGCGCAACGCGGTGGCGTACTTGTAGAGCTCGGCCTCGGGCACCAGGGCGCGAATGGAGGTGCGGGAGCCCTGGCTGTCCATGCCCAGGATCTTTCCACGCCGCTGGTTCAGGTCGCCCATGACGTCGCCCATGTAGTCCTCGGGCGTGGTGATCTCCACCTCCATGACCGGTTCCAGGATCACGGGCGCCGCGTCGTTCGCCGCCTTCTTGAACGCCAGCGACCCTGCCACCTGGAACGCCACGTCGCTGGAGTCGACGCTGTGGTACGACCCATCGTAGCATTCGGCCTCGAAATCCACGACGGGATAGCCCGCCACGATGCCTCGCTGCGCCGCCTGCTGGATGCCCTTGTCCACCGACGGGATGAACTTGTTGGGAATCGAGCCACCGGTGATGGAGTCGGTGAACTGGTAACCTTCGCCCCGGGGCAGCGGCTTGAGCCGCACGTAGCAATCGCCGAACTGGCCGCGGCCGCCCGTCTGTTTCTTGTAGCGCCCCTGCGCCTGCGCCGTCCTGCGGATGGTCTCGCGGTAGTGGATGCGCGGTTGTTCCGTGACGACCTCCACGCCGTACTTCCGCTTGAGCCGCTCGATCTGCACGTCCAGGTGCAGCTCGCCCAGCCCGCGAATGATGGTCTGCCGGGCCTCCGGGTCGAAGCCGGCCTCGAACGTGGGCTCTTCCTCGTGCAGCTTGGCGAGGGCCGTGCCCATCTTGTCCTCGTCGGTGCGGCTTGCGGCCTGCACCGCGATGGCGCTGTCCGGCATCGGGAAGCGGATGGGCGTCAGCGTGAGCGCCGGGTTGGGCGCGGTCAGCGAATCGTTGGTGTGCGTCCCCTTGAGCTTCGCCACTACACCGATGTCGCCGGCATGCAACCTGTCCACCTCGTTGCGTTCCTTGCCCTGCGAGACGGCGATGTGCGTCAGCTTCTCCGTGTGCCCCTTCGTGGCGTTGAGTACATCCTGGCCGTTGGTCACGGAGCCGGAGTAGATCCGGAAGAAGGACAGCTCGCCCACGTGCGGCTCACTCATCGTCTTGAAGACGAGCGCGGCGAACGGCCCGCCGTCGGATGACTCCAGCTCGACCACCTCATCGCTGCCCTTCTGCATCGCTTCTTCCTTCAGGGCCTGGCCCGGCGTCGGCATCAGCTCCACCAGCTTGTTGAGGAGCGCCCGCGTGCCCCAGGCCTTTTCCGGCGCACCGCAGAACAGCGGGAACAGCTCGGCCCGCGCCATGGCAGCCTTCATAGCCTCCAGCGCCTGGTCCCGGTCGATCTCGCCGCCTTCCAGATACGCCTCCAGAAGTGCGTCATCCGTCGTGGCGATCGTCTCCATGAGCTCCGTCCGCCACTGTTCGTAGCGGGCCTGGAGCTCTTCCGGCACGTCCGCTTCCTCGTACTCGCCGTTGGCGCTCCCATCCTTGTACAGGTGCGCCCGCCCGCTAAACAGGTTGATGATGCCGCGGAAATGCTCGCCTTCCCCGATGGGGATCTCCACGGGGATCACCTTGTCCGTCAGGTGCGTCTTGATATCCTGGTAGGCCGAGTCGAAGTCTGCGTGCTCCTTGTCCATCATGGACACGAAAAAAAGCCTGGGAAGACCGCGCTGTTCACAGTAGTCCCAGACTTTCTCGGTGCCGACCTCGACGCCCGTCGTGGCGCCGAGGACAATTACAGCGCCGTCGGCCGCCCGCGTCGCCGCTAGTGCGTCGCCGGTGAAGTCCAGGTAACCCGGCGTGTCCAACAGGTTGATCTTCGCGTCCTTCCACTCGGCGTAGCCGAGAGCCGCCTGCATCGAGATGCCGTGGGCGACCTCTTCATCGGCGAACATGGTCAGCGCCGTCCCATCCTTCACGTTCCCGTGCCGGCGGGAACTGCCCGACACGAACGCCAACGCATCGATGAGCGTGGTCTTGCCGGCGCCGCCGTGGCCCAGGAACACCACGTTCCTGATCCGGTCGGTCGTGTATTCTTTCGCGGCGGCCATGCGCTTCCTCCGTATTCCTCAGCGGGTCCGAGTCCATGCAAGGGGAACGGATTGTAGGTCGCGGCACCGGGGAGTGTCAACGCCCCACCGTGCTCGGCTGCCTGCCCTTCCAGCATCGCCCCCACCACCCGCTTCGGGCATGCAGGGCGCCCGCGCTGCGCGCGGGCTGCAGGTAGCAGGTCGGAGATGCCGGTTCGGACGGTTCGCGGCGGGACTGCTGCCTGCCTCGCGTCCCCTCTGCTGTCGCTGGCGTCAGGGCCTTCTGCCGCCGTCGGGGCCCCGAGGCCGCCTCGCGGTATCACGCTCCCCGTCTCCCCTTCTTCCCGGGGTGGTGGCGGCGCGGAGGCGGGGGTCGCCCCGTCGGGGCAAAAGTGCGGCCGGGTGGAACGCCCTCAGCTGAAAGCGCGCGCACGCTGCGAAGGAAGAAACTGCTGCCTGCTACCTGCAGCCGCCGCGGCGCCACCCGCGGTGGCGCCCTCGCGGATCTCGGCGCGCCGCAGCACGGAGCCTCTCAACGGAACGGCGCCCCGCGCGCTCAATTGTGCCTGTAGCGCTTGCTGACCTCGTCGAGGATGCGCCGTTCGTCGTCGGACAGACTGCTGAGCCCCGATTCGCTGATCTTGTCCAGCACGCGGTCCACCTCGTCCAGCAGCTGGTCCTCTTCCTTCCGGCTGCGCTTGGGGGGTCGCGGCTTCTTGCTGCCGGCCGCGGCGCCGCTTCCGGCGGCCACCGAGAAGCCGCGTCGCTTCACGCGCTTGCGGAGGCGCTGCACCTCTTCACCCACGCGGTAGTCCAGCTTCAGGTAGAGGAACGCGGCGGCGAGGCCACCCAGGTGGGCGAAGTGGGCAACGCCGTCGTTGCCGCCGCTGGTCGCGCTCACGAGGTTCACGACGGCCAGGAACGTGATGAGCCACTTCGCCTTGATGGGCAGGATGCCCCAGATGTAGATGGGCATGTCCGGCCAGTTCATGGCGAACGCGAGCATGACGCCCAGCACGGCGGCGGACGCGCCGATGACGGCCGTGTTGAACGCGAACAGGAAAGAGGCGGCGGCACCGCCCAGACCGGCAATGAAATAGAACTTCAGGAACTCCCGGCCACCCCACATGTCTTCCAGCGGCGGTCCGAAGAAGAACAGCATCAGCATATTGATCAGCAGATGCCAGAAACCGCCGTGCACGAACATGTACGTGACCATGCCCCACGGCCGGGTCAGCACGTGTGCCGGCTCGAAGGCGAGCCAATAGGTGAGCGGCGCGGGTACCGCCCAGATCACCAACAGTACGACAGTGTTGGCGATGATGAGCCGCAGGACCCACGGCGTCACGTGGAATGAGAAAGAGTAGCCGCGATACCGCATGTTCATCGTTTTTCGTCCGCAGTACTAACCCCGCCTGTTGCGGGCGTGTTCCAGGGCCAGGCGACAGACCCGGTCGCAGAACTCGGGGAACGTCATGCCCGCCGCCCGCGCCGATTGGGGCACCAGGCTCTGCGCGGTGAGCCCCGGCAACGTGTTGAGCTCGAGGCACCACGCCGCTCCGTTCTCGTCCAGCCGGAAGTCCACCCGGCTGTAACCGCCCAGCTTGAGCGCACGGTGCGCCTGTAACGCAAGCTGCTGCACGTTTGCTGCCACCGCGTCCGTCAGGTCGGCCGGGAAGATCTCCTGCGACATCCCCGGCTGGTATTTGCACTCGTAATCGAAGATTTCGTGCTCCGGGATGATCTCGCCGACGGGCAGTGCCGCATCGTCCATCACCGGCACCGTCAGCTCCCGGCCCGGCACGAATCGCTCCAGCATGACTTCGTCGTCGTACCTGTACGCCAGATCCAGGGCCGGCTGCAGCTGTGCACGCGCCTTCACCACGGTGAGGCCCACCGTGGACCCCTGCTTGCTGGGCTTCACCACCAGCGGGTAGCCCAGCCGCGCTTCCACGTCGGCCGTCTCAGCCGGCGCCATCAGCCAGTCGGGCGTCGGCACACCGGCGTCCCGCAGCAGGCGCTTGGTCACATCCTTGTCCATGGCCATGGCGCTGGCGGTGTGGCCGCTGCCCGTGTACACGACGCCGGCAATATCCAGCAGCGCCTGCAGGGGGCCGCCCTCGCCGGCGCCGCCGTGCAACGCCAGGAAATAGACGTCCACGTCCGCCAGCTCCGGCGCGCTCATGAGCCGGGTCAGGTCGCCGGTGGCCAGCAGGTCCAGCGCCGCCGTATCCGGCGGCAGGGCGCCGATCTTCGCATTCAGTACGGAGGTCTCCTGCTCCGCCGACAGGACGCCCAGCGCCGTGTCCACCGCCACGACGTCGTGGCCGACCTCGCGCAGCGCCTGGACTACCTGCGAGCCGCTCGCCAGGGACACGTCGCGCTCGACCGAAGTGCCGCCGAAAAGCACCGCGACTTTCATGACCCGTCCTCCAGCAGCCCGTTCTGCTCCAGCCATTCGTCGTTGTACATCTTCGAAAGGTAACGTTCCCCGGTATCGGGCAGGATGCACACGACGAGCGCCTCCGGGTCGTCCAGGCGCTGCGCCAGCTCCACCGCCAGGTGCGTGATGAGCCCCGACGACCCGCCCACGAGCAGGCCCTCCTCGCGCGCCATGCGCCGGCTCATGCGAAACGCGTCACGATCGTCGATGACGTGGTATTCATCGATCACGTCCAGCCAGAGCGTGCCCGGCACCTCCTCGTTGCCCACGCCCTCCACCCTGTACGGCGCACAGGCGCCCATCTCGCCCGTCTCGTAGTAATGCGCCAGGATGGAGCCGGCAGGATCGCCCGCGATGACGCGCAGCTCCGGGTTCTGCTCCTTCAGGTAACGACCCGTGCCGCTCATGGTGCCGCCGGTACCCGCCGAGCCCACGAAGTGTGTGACACGGCCGTCCGTCTGCGCCCAGATCTCCGGGCCCGTCGTCCGGTAGTGCGCGTCCGGGTTCGCAGGGTTGAAGAACTGGTCCGCCAGCACCGCGCCCGGCGTCTCCCGGGCGATGCGCCGCGCCGTCTGCAGGTAGTGGTCCGGGTCGTCCGGCGGCGCGGCCGCGGGCGTGATGACGACCTCGGCTCCGAACGCCTTCAGCAACCGCACCTTCTCCTGGCTCATCTTGTCCGACATCGCGAAGATGCACCGGTACCCCTTCACCGCTGCGGCCACCGCCAGGCCCACGCCCGTGTTGCCGCTCGTGGCTTCCACGATCACGCCACCCGGTTGCAACGTCCCGGCACGCTCCGCCGCCTCGATCATGGCAATGCCGATCCGGTCCTTCACCGACCCGCCCGGGTTGAAGAACTCCGCCTTGGCGTACACCGGCGTGCGGGCGCCGTCCACGACGCGATTCAGCCGGATCAGCGGCGTCCAGCCGGTCGTCGCCAGCACGTCGTCGTACGGCCTGGCGTTGCGAACCGCGTCGCTCATGACTCGCTCCGGAGCCCTGCGGTGGCGTCCGGGGGCGGCGCGTCCGGCGGCGTGGCGTCCGGCGGCGTGGTGTCCTGCTGAACGGATTCGGCCGCGGCGGAATCCGGCGCCGTCGCATCCTCGGGCCCGGGCCCGCCATTCAGGGAGAAGCGCACCGGCAGGCGCACCCAGCGCGCCACCCGCTCCTGGTTCTTGCCCTTGCGGCCGGGCGCGAACAGCAGGTGCGGCACGCCGGCCAGCGCCGCCGAATCGAACGCGGCATAGCCGCTGGACTGCTGCACGTAGGCGGTGTCCACGGCGCCCATGTCGCTCACGTGGACCATGAGAACCGTCTGGCCTTCCTTGCCCTGGTCCCATAGCTGGATAGGATAGTGGAACGGCGAGTTGGCCGAGATGGGTTTCGGCTCGGTCGTGGGCGCACCGGACCCGCACCCGGCGAGCACGCCGCCAACCAGCATTGCGATGGTCCACGTCCACGCCGGCGTACGACGCCGGCTTGCTGCATTACTCCTTCGCATCGGCCTCCTCCCTCAGCTGCGACAGCAGGTTCAGCGCCTGCAGCGGTGTGAGTCCGTCGACGTCCATGTCCCGGAGCCGCTTGACCACCGGGTGCTCCGGCACGAAAAGCGACAGCTGGTCGGGCGGCGTTCCCGCCGCCGGCCGGTGCTGACCGTGGCGTCCCAACCCTTCGCCATGATGGCTGTGCGTGTCTTCCAGCTCGCGGAGGATCTCCCGCGCCCGTGCCACCACGTCCATCGGAAGGCCCGCGATCCGACCCACCTGGATGCCGTAGGACCGGTCGGCGCCGCCCGGCTCCAGGTGCCGCAGGAACACGATGTCGTCGCCGGCTTCCTTCACGGCCACGTTGCAGTTGATGAGAGCCGGCAGCTGGTCGGCGAGCTGGGTGAGCTCGTGGTAGTGCGTTGCGAAGATGGTCTTGGCGCGCACCACTTCGTGCAGGTGCTCCGTGATGGCCCAGGCGATGCTCACGCCATCGTAGGTGGCCGTGCCACGCCCGATCTCGTCCAGCAGCACGAGGGACCGGTCGCTGGCGCCGGCCAGGATCGCGGCGCTCTCACTCATCTCCACCATGAACGTGGACTGGCCGCGGGCCAGGTTGTCCGACGCACCCACCCGCGTGAAAACCCGGTCGCATATGGGCAGCAGCGCCCGGCGCGCCGGCACGAATGCGCCCACCTGGGCGAGCAGCTGGACGAGGCCGACCTGCCGCAGCAGCGTGCTCTTCCCGGCCATGTTTGGGCCGGTCAGGATCATGATGCGCGCCTCGTCGTCCAGCACGACGTCGTTCGGGATGAACTCCTCGCGCGGCATCATGGTCTCCACCACCGGGTGGCGTCCGTCCCGGATCTCCAGCCGGTAGCCGGTGTGCACCTCGGGGCACGTGTAGCCGCGCCGCTCGGCGGCAACGGCCAGGCCGGCCAGCACGTCCAGGGCCGCGATGCGGGCCGCCGTCTCCTGAAGCCGGTCCACGGCGCCCGCCACCGCTTCGCGCAGGTCGCCGAACAGCTGCGCCTCGCGTTGGGTGATCCGGTCCTCCGCGCCCAGGATCTTCGCTTCCCACTCCTTCAGCTCGTCCGTCACGTAACGCTCGCCGTTCGCCAGCGTCTGCTTCCGCACGTAGTCGTCCGGCACGCGGTCCAGGTTGGCCTTCGTCACTTCCAGGTAGTAGCCGAAGACCTTGTTGTAGCCCACCTTGAGCGACTGGATGCCGGTGCGCTCCCGCTCCCGGGCCTGGAGCGACGCGATGAAATCCCGGGCCCCGTCCCGCGTGGTACGCAGGTCGTCCAGCTCGGCGTCGTGGCCTGGACGGATCACGCCACCCTCCGCCAGCGTCGCGGGTGGCTCGTCCACCAGCGCGCTGTCGATGCGTCCGCGTACGTCCTCCAGCACGTCGAGATCCGCCAGCTCCGTCAGCAGGCCGGACTGCGGATCGCCCAGGATGCCCTGCACTTCCGGCAGCTGCGCCAGCGAGTCGGCCAGGGCACGCAGCTCCCGGGGATTCACCCGCGCGGCGCCCACTCTGGATGCCAGGCGTTCCATGTCCCGGATCCCGCGCAGCGCGTCCCGCAGGCTGCGACGCAACGGCGGATCGTCCACCAGCTCCGCCACCGCCTCCTGGCGCTGCCAGATGCGCTCGGCAACCAGCAGCGGGCGCAGCAGCCAGCGCCGCAGCAGGCGGGTGCCCATGGCGGTCACCGTTTCGTCCAGCACGTCGAACAACGTGCCGCCGGGCGGCGCATCGGGGCGCAACGACTCCACCAGCTCCAGGTTGCGCCGGGTCATCTCGTCCAGCGCCATGGCCTCGCCCGGCCGCTCGATGCGCGGCGGCCGCAGCTGCTCGGCGCCGCCCGCGCGCATGTCCCGCAGGTAGGCCAGCAACGCACCCAGCGCCCGGATCATGGGCGCGTCCCCCTCCTGGAAGCCGAACCCGTCCAAGGCGTGGCGGTGGAAATGGCGGCGCAGCTCTTCGCCGGCCAGATCGGCATCGAAGAGCCAGTCGGGTCGATACGTGGCGCTGGCGCGCTCGGCGCCCGGCAAAGGGCCCCGTCCTTCCCACACCTGCGGCAGCAGGAGCTCTGCGGGCTCGAAGCGTGCGAGTGCCGCCTCCAGCTCATCGGTCGGCACGACGGTGCTCACCAGCTCGCCCGTGGATACATCCGCCGCCGCCAGGCCGATCGTTTCATCGTCTGCCGCCAGTGCGACCAGGAAGTTGTTGCGATCCGCGCTCAGCAGGGAGTCGCTGAGGATGGCGCCCGGCGTGATGGTTTCCACGACCTCGCGCCGCACGATGCCCCGGGCTTCCGCCGGGTCCTCCACTTGCTCACAGATGGCCACGCGCCGGCCCATGCGCACCAGCCGCTGCAGGTATTCGTCCTTCGCCTTGACCGGGATGCCGGCCAGCGGCACCGCCGCCGCGCCGCCGTTGTTGCGGCTGGTCAGCGTCAGACCCAGCAAGCGCGCGCCCTCCTCGGCGTCTTCGTTGAACATCTCGTAGAAGTCGCCCACGCGAAAGAAGACGAGCGCGTCCTGGTGGCGCGATTTCGCTGCGCGCCACTGCTGCATGAGTGGGGTGTCGTCCTGCGTGCCGGTCATGGGGTGGAAGGTAGCGGCTGGTCCCTGGACCGGGGAAGGATAGCCGCCCCGCCGTGGCCGGGTCAACCGACGCCGGCCTTGCGCATGGTTCGCACCCCCCCTAGCCTTTTCGTGTGCGTCCGTCTCGTCCCGACGTGGGGGCAGTTCCGCCTCCGCCAAGCGGTCCGAGCGGACGCATTTCATTGCCAATGACGGGCCTGATGAACACACGCTCCGGCACTCCAGACACGTCACAACCGACCGGACCAACGCCTCCCGACCAGGCGGTGGTGCTGCGGTCGCGCCTGCTCGACGCCCTCGGTGAAGCCGTGGTGGGCACGGACGACCGCGGCCGCATCGTGTACTGGAACCCGGCGGCCGAACGCCTGTTCGGCTGGACCGCCGAGGAGGTGCGCGGCCGCAATGTCCTGGACACCACGCCGGCGCGCGGCATGCGGGAATGCGCACGCGAGATTCTCGAGCAGGTGCGGGCGGGCCAGAGCTGGTCGGGCGAGTTCCGGGTCCAGGACCGGGCGGGCCGGTCGTTTCCCGTGCTGGTCACCACCACGGCGATGCGCAATGGCGACGGCACCGTCGCCGGCTTCGTGGGCGTGTCCCGCGACATCAGCGTGCAGCGCGCGGAAGCTGAAGAGGCGCTCCACGCCAGTGAGGAGCGACGCCTGCTGGCCGCCCGGGCCACGAACGACGTGATCTGGGACGTGGACCTCAAGTCGGGTCGTGCCTATTGGAACGAAGCGGCCCAGACGACGTTCCGGTACACGGCCGACGAAGTGAGCGAAGCGCGGGAGTGGTGGCGCGAGCGCATTCACCCCGCCGACCAGCCGCGCGTGCTGGAGAGCTTCGAGCAGGCGCTGAACGGGACCGGTCAGTTCTGGTCGGACGAGTATCGGTTCCTGCGGGGCGATGGCACCTACGCGGCCGTGTTCGACCGCGGCTACATCACCCGCGACGCCCACGGCCAGCCGATCCGTGCGGTAGGCTCCATGGTCGACCTGACGGAGCGACATCGCGTGGAGGAGGCGCAGCGGTTCCTGGCCCAGGCCAGCATGTTGCTGGATTTGTCCATGGAGTACGAGATCAGCCTGCGCAACGTCGCGCGCCTCGCCGTCCTCACCCTCGCCGACTACTGTCTGGTCCTGCTGCATCAGGATGACCGCCGGCTGCGCGTGGTGGCGCAGGCGCACGCCGATCCGGGCAAGGAGTCGCTGCTCCAAAAGATCCAGGCACGATTCGTCCTCGCCTCGGATGCGGACGCCGCGCTGGCGCGCGTGGTGCGCACCGGACGGGCGTTGCTCGTGCAGGAGGCATCGGACGCGTTCGACCGCGAGCTGGCCGAGCCTGCCGGACTGGGCAACGGCATGCGCGACCTGAAGTCCTGCTCCCACATCGTCGCGCCGATGATCGCCCGGGACCGTACGCTTGGCGCCATCGTGCTGGTCAGCGCCGAGTCGGGATTCCACTACGACGCCCACGAGCTGGGTCTGGCGGAGGAGCTGGGCCGTCGCGCGGGCCTGGCCCTCGAGAACGCCAGGCTCTACGAGTCGGCTCTGCTGGCCGACCGTGCCAAATCCGATTTCCTGGCCATCGTATCCCACGAGCTGCGCACACCGCTGACAGCCGTCCTGGGGTACGTCGAGCTGCTGGGCAACGATCCCGCGCTGACCGAGCGGCAGGGCACGCAGGTCCGGCGCATCCAGGACAGCGCCGAACGCCTGCTGCGCCTGATCGAAGGCATTCTGTCGTTCAGCAGGCTGGACGCCGGCCGGGAACCCGTGCAGCCGACCCGGGTTTCCGTGGCGGAGCTGGTCGCGGGCGTGGCGGCCATCGCAGAGCCCATGGCGGGGGAGAAGGGGATCGGCTTCGCCGTCGACGTGCCTTCCGACCTGCCGATCCTCGATACGGACCCGGGCAAGGCCCAGCATGTGCTGCTGAACCTGCTTTCCAACGCCATCAAGTTCACCGAGCAGGGGCGGGTGACCGTGACCGCGGAGTCTCGGGACAACGACGTCGTGTTCCGCGTGCGCGACACGGGCATCGGCATCCCGCCGGAGCACGTGCAGCGCGTCTTCACCCCTTTCTGGCAGGCCGAGCGGGCGGACACGAGACGATCCGGCGGTGCCGGCCTGGGCCTCAGCCTGGCCCGCCGCATCGCTCGCATGCTCGGCGGGGATGTGCGCATCGTGGCCAGTGGCGCCGACGGCACCACCGTCGAGTTCCAGCTTCCCGCCCACGCCACCGAGCCGGACCGTCGAGACTGATCCCGTTCCCACGGCGTCCATCTTGCTGACATTCCGGTCGCCAGCGGACCTGCGGCAGCGCCGGCGGGTATTCTGAGCGCTGAACGACGCGTGGTCCCCGACACGACACCAACGGCCGACACAACCGTGAAGAAGCCGAGACTATACGATTCATACAACGCCGGTTACGCCCAGGAGCTGTACGAGGCGTATCTGCGTGATCCGCAGGCCGTCGACGGCGGCTGGCACCAACGATTCGACGGCGACGTGGCCGAGGAAGGCCTGATCCCCGTCTCGACGGGCGCCGAGCCCTTCAGCGAGGGCCGGCTGCGCGCGGTCATGGCAGCGGTGGAGCTGGTGGATGCGTACCGCCTGCAGGGCCACACCGCCGCGCGCCTGGACCCGTTGGGCAGCGAGCCTTCGGGCCATCCACTGCTGAATCCGGAATACCACGGCATCACACCCCATGATCTGGATGCCGTGCCGCTCAGCGTGCTGGGCCTCGGGGATGCGCGGGAGGCGTCGGGGCACGTGCTGGCATGGCTCAAGGCCATCTATTCGGACACCGTCGGCTACGAGTACGAGCACCTGTCAGACCCGAACCGGCGCGAGTGGCTGCGCACGCGCATCGAATCGGGCTGGCACCGGCAGCCGCTGGACGCGGAGGAGAAAAGGGAGCTGCTGCGCCGGCTGAGCGAGGTGGAGGGATTCGAGCAGTTTCTGCACCGCGCGTACCTGGGCCAGAAACGCTTCTCCATCGAAGGCAACGACATGCTGGTGCCCATGCTCGATCTGGCCATCGAGCAGGCGGCGGCCGAAGGCGCCCGGGAGGTGGTGCTGGGCATGGCGCACCGGGGCCGGCTGAATGTGCTGGTCCACGTGCTGGGGCGCCCTTACGCGTCGCTCATCGCCGAGTTCGAAGGGCTCCCCCACGGCTCCGGCACCGGCGACGTGAAGTACCACCTGGGCGCCGACGGCACGTACGCCACGCGCTCCGGCGAACCGCTCACCGTGACCATGGCGCCGAACCCGAGCCACCTCGAATACGTCAACCCGGTGGTGGAAGGCATGACGCGCGCCAAGCAGACGAACCGGTCGGGACCGCGCATCACCCAGAACGACGACGCCGTGCTGCCCGTCCTGATCCACGGCGATGCGGCGTTCACCGGCCAGGGCATCGTGGCCGAGACGCTCAACCTGTCGGCCCTGCCCGGCTACCGCACCGGCGGCACGCTGCACGTCATCGTCAACAACCAGATCGGCTTCACCACCACCCCGGCCGAGGACCGCTCCACGCGCTACGCCAGCGACCTGGCCCGCGGCTACGACGTGCCCATCTTCCACGTCAACGCCGACGACCCGGAAGCATGCCTCGCCGTCGTGCGCCTCGCCCTGGCCTTCCGCCACGAGTTCCACGACGACGTCCTCATCGACATGGTCGGCTATCGCCGCTACGGGCACAACGAAGGCGATGAGCCCGCCTACACGCAGCCGCTCATGTACCAGGCCGTCGCGGACCACCCCACCGTCCGGAAGCTGTGGGCCGACCGGCTGGTGGAGCAGGGCGTCGTCGACGAGGCCTTCGCCGAGTCGCTCTCCGAAGCCGTGCACCAGCGGCTGGTGGAAGCGCAGGAAAAGGTGAAGGAAGGCGAAGCCAACCGGAACGGCTCCGAGACGCCGCCGGTAGAGCCGGCCGTCATCGAAGCGCCCGTGCAGACAGCCGTGCCCGAGGACCGGCTGCACAGCTACCACCGCCAGCTGCACACGTGGCCCGACGGCCTGCACGTGAACCCGAAGCTGGAGCGGCAGCTCGAGCGTCGCGCCGGCACATTCGACGAGGGCGGTCCCATTGACTGGGCCCACGCCGAAGCGCTGGCGTTCGCCTCCCTGCTCGCGGACGGCACGCCGATCCGGTTGACCGGCCAGGATTCCGAGCGCGGCACGTTCAGCCAGCGGCATCTGGCGCTGCACGATGTGCAGAACGGGGACAAGTGGATCGTGCTTGCGCACATCGAGGAGGCACAGGCGCCCTTCGAAGTCTACAACAGCCCGCTCTCGGAGGTGGGCGTGCTGGGCTTCGAGTACGGCTACTCCACCGCCACACCCCGCTCCCTGGCGCTCTGGGAGGCCCAGTTCGGCGACTTCGTCAACGGCGCCGAGGTGGTCCTGGACCAGTTCGTCGTCAGCGGACGCGCAAAATGGGGACAGCAGTCCAGGCTCGTGTTGTTGCTGCCCCACGGCTACGAAGGCCAGGGCCCCGAGCACTCCAGCGCCCGCCTCGAGCGGTTCCTGCAACTGGCCGCCGAGGACAACATCCGCGTGGCCAACGTCAGCACGCCGGCTCAGTACTTCCACCTGCTGCGGCGTCAGGCCCTGCTCTCCGAGCTGCGGCCCCTGGTCCTGTTCACGCCCAAGAGCCTGCTGCGTCACCCGCGCGCCGTGTCCACGGTCGCCGACCTGAGCGGCGGCACGTTCCACATGGTCCTGGACGACGACGACGCCCGCGAGCACGCCGGTGACGTCCGCCGCATCGTCCTCTGCTCCGGCAAGGTTTACTACGACCTCACCGGAAGCGACCTGCGGAAAGAGTCGGAAACCACGGCCGTCCTGCGCCTGGAGCAGCTCTACCCGCTCCCGGAGGAGGATCTCAAGGCCGTCCTGCAGGGCTACCCCGCCGCCACGGAGCTCGTCTGGGCTCAGGAAGAGCCCGCGAACATGGGCGCGTGGACGTACCTGCTGCCGCACCTGCGCCGGTTGGCCGCCGAGCGCTTCGACCTGGGCTACGCCGGCCGCCCCGACCGCGCCAGCCCCGCCGAAGGGTACGCCCGGGCACACCGCGAGCAGCAGGAGGCGATCGTGCAGGACGCCTTCACCGCCAGCCCCTCGATCGACCTTGCGCCGCGCCAGGTGAAGTAGCCGCGCCTCTCCACCGTAGAGGGCGCGGAGGGCGGGGAAGCCGCCGCGCGCACGCTTCATCGCGAAGATGGCGCCGGCGAGTTCCGGGAGGATCGCGAAGGGCCGCGGAGAACGCCGGCGATGCGCGCGGGGCGCCTGCCGGCACCGAACCGTCTCCCCCCGCTTCCGTGCCCTCCACCGGCGCCGAGTCCCGGTAATCAGTGCTGCGCCGCTTGTTCCTGGCGAGCCACCGCCTCCATCTGGTGCATGGCCCGCAGCAGGTTCTCGCCCGCGATCTTGCGCAGGTCCTCCTCCGAGTAGCCGCGGCGCAGGAGCTCGGCGAACAGCATCGGGAAGTCGCCCACATCTTCCAGGCCGAGGGGGGTCGACGAGATGCCGTCGAAATCGGAGCCGATGCCGATGTAGTCGATGCCGGCCACCTGCCGGATGTGGTCGATGTGGTCCGCCACGTCGGCCACGGTGGCCCGGGGCCTGGGGTGCGTCTTGGCCCAGCCGTCCATCGCGGCCGCCAGGTCGTCCCCGATCATGCCCGCCGCGCGCAGCGAATCCGACTCCGCGGTGCGCGCGTTTTCCCAGTCCATCACGGCTTTCGACACGAAGCCGGGCACGAACGTCACCATCACGACGCCCCCGTTCTCGGGGACGCGTCGGAGCACGTCGTCCGGCACGTCACGCGGCGCGGGCACCAGGGCCCGGGCCGAGGAATGGGAGAAGATGACCGGCGCACTCGAGACATCGAGCGCATCGTTCATCGTGCCCTCGGACACGTGTGACAGGTCCACGAACATGCCGATCCGGTTCATCTCGTGGATCACGTCCACGCCGAACGGCGTCAGGCCGCCATGGCGCGCCCGGTCGGTGGCGGCATCCGCCCAGTCCGTGGTGGCCGAATGCGTGAGCGTCATGTAGCGGACGCCCAGCGCGTAGAACATGCGCAGCGCGGCCAGCGAGTTCTCGATGGCATGGCCGCCCTCCAGGCCGATGAGCGACGCGATCTGCCCCGCTTTGTGAATGCGCACGATGTCGTCGGCCGTCAGGGCCAGCTCCAGGTCCGGATAACGCGCCACCATGCGATGGACCATGTCCACCTCGCGTAGGCCCTGGCGCAGCGCTGCGCCCGTCGCGACGGAGTCCACGTCCACGTATGCCGACCAGAACTGCGCGCCGAGTCGGCCTGCCCGCATGCGTGGCAGATCCGTCATCAGCTCCGGCTGCGGGCTCGCAATATCCATCGAATCCAGGCGGCCGCCCGCGTCTTCCAGCACATGCGACGGCAGGTCGTTGTGTCCGTCGATCAACGGAACGTCCGCCAGGATCGCGCGTGCCTGCTCCACCAATGCGGGATCTGGTGGAGTCCACGTCTGACCACGACCCTGGGAAGGAAATCCGCCGACGAGCGCCAAGACCATCATGAGCACGAGTCCACGTCGCTGGTTCATGAAATGCTCCGCGCGAATTGTGCGAGGAAGGGCCCGCAAGTTAGCGCTCGCACGCAGGCCGCGCCAGCAACCGCGTCCTGCGCGGCCGGCCCGGAATCGGTTGCATCCGGGCCGGTCTTTGCACAGCTTTCAAAGACCGGTTCGGTCCTCGTATGAACGTGGAAAGGCAGCACATGGACCAACTCATCGTCGTCCCGTACCCGCGCCGCATCAGCCTGGAGGCACGATCCATCGAGCAGAACGCCGTCCGGGAGGGCGCCGTGGGCCTCGCGTATTACTACCACGGGAACGTCGTGGCCCGCAGCGCAGTCTCGGAGGAAGCCGTCGGCACCATCCACGCCCTGCTCCGCGAGCCCGTTTCCGTCGCGCTCGCCGCACAGGAAGACGACGACGGCAACATCGAGGCGCGCTTCTGCCTCGTGCTGCCCATGGACCGGGACAATCCCGCCGTCGTGGACGACGACGACAGGGAGGAAGACGAGCCCTGGAAGGCCAGTGTGCCGGAGCCGCCGCCCGAGATCGAGTCCGACTACACCGACGACGACAACGAACGTCCCCAGTTCGCGCTTCTCCCCATCGGCAACGTCGTCCGCGCCGCCCAGGACCGCCACCACGGCAACGTCGCCGGCGATGCCCGCGAGATGCTGGACAACCTGCTCGCCGGCCGGGCCAAGGACGCCGTCCAGAAAGCCATCGACGACCTGCTCGACTCCATCTAGCTACGCAGGCACCTCTGCCCTCACACGGCTTCCAGCGCCTGCTGCAGATCGGCGATGATGTCCTCGGGGTGCTCGATGCCCACCGAGATGCGCACCATGCCCGGCGTGATACCGATCTCCAGCTGCTTCTCGGGCGACACATCCGAGTGGGTCATCGTGCCGGGGTGCTCCATGAGCGTCTCCGTGCCGCCCAGGCTGACCGCCAGCTTCGCCAGCTTCAAGGCGTTCAGCATGCGGAACGCTTCGGCCTCGCCGCCGTCCACCTCGAAGGAGAACGTGGCTGCGCATGCGCTGCACTGGCGTCGGTAGACATCGTACTGTGAATCGCCCTCCTCCAGGAATCCGAGGTAGAGCACGCGTCGCACCTTGGGATGGTCCCGCAGGAACTCGGCGATGTAGCGGGCGTTCTTCATCTGGCTGGTCATGCGCAGCTTGAGCGTTTCGAGGCTGCGCAGCAGCAGCCAGCCGGTGTGCGGGTCGGCCATGGTGCCCAGGATCGTGCGCATGCCCCGCACAGGCGCCACGAGATCCTCCGGGCCCAGGCAGGCGCCGGCGATCAGGTCGCTGTGTCCCCCCACATATTTCGTCAGCGAGTAGAGCACCAGGTCGGCGCCGTGGTCCAGTGGGCGCTGCCAGAGAGGGCCCAGGAAGGTGTTGTCCACGGCCACGATGGGACGCCGCCCGTCCGCTTCCAGCGCGTCTGCGATGTTTCGGCAGGCCCGGATGTCCACCAGGCCGTTCGTCGGGTTCGCCGGTGTTTCGGCGTAGATCATGGCGATGCGTCCGTCCATGCCTCTGGCCTGCTCCACCGCCCTCTCCAGCGAGGCCTGGTCGCCTGCCACGAAGTCCACGCGCCTCACACCGAACTGCGGCATGATCTCTTCCAGCAGGAACTCGGTGCCGCCGTATACGGGGTCGCTGTGGACGATAATGTCGCCCGGACGCGCGTACGTGAACACGGTCGTGGCGATGGAGGCCATGCCGCTGGAGAACACAAGCGCAGACTCCGCACCGTCCCAGAGCGTAAGCCGGTCTTCCAGGATCTCGAGGTCGGGGTTGTTGATGCGCGAATAGATGAGCCCGGGCTCTTCCGCCGGACCCTGTTCACGAAGGCCGTACGCAAGCTCGAAGAAGGCCTTCCCGTCCTCCGCCGTTCGGAACACGAACGTGGATGTGTGGAATATCGGGCACTTGACCGACCCTTCCGACAACATGGGGTCGTATCCGTAGCCCATCATCAGGGTTTCCGGCCGCAGCTTGTGGTCCCCGATGACCTGGTGCCGGTGCCCCTTCTCTGACTTCTGCATGTGGTAACCTCCCATGTGATAAAGCGAGGTACGGCTAAGCGTAGCATCCGGTCGGCCCGATAGCGAGTCGCCGGCAAACGGGCGCGGTCATGCACGACGCCGCCACGGTTTTCGCTCGACGAGGACGCCGTCGGGGCTGCGTCGGGCGCTGGCGCCGCTTACGTTGGCGCCCGACGACCTCGCAGCGCACAGGACGCCATGGCGCCAACCGAATCACGACAGGAAAGGCGTTTCCGGGCCATCTTCCGGAAAGTGCACGCGGGCCACCCCGCGTGTCTGGCCGACGAATGGCTGACGGAGCCGTGTCGGCTGGCCAGCGGTGAAGCCCTGGAGCGGCCCGTCGTGTGGTCGCGGCGCAACGGTCCGTGGGGACGCGTGCCCGTGCTGTGGGTCGGCGCGGCGCCGGGCAACGCGGGCGGCATGGGCAGTGGTGAGCTGGGCGCCCACGGCACGCGCATCCCCTTCGGTGGCGACGTGGCGGGCGCCAACATGGACGTGCTGCTGGGATCCGTGGGACTGGACCGCAACCACACGTTCATCGTGGCGGCCCTGAACCAGCTGCCCGTGGCCGGTGGCGGGGAGCCGCGCACGTCCGAGCTGGCGCAACCGGTGGGCGACTACTGCGATAGCATCCGGCTGCTCCGGGATACCATCGTCGCCGCCGGCCCGGCGCTGGTGGTGGCGCTGGGGAACGTCGCGCTCCGCAGCGTCGTTGCCGCCGGCCGCCGCGACGACGACGGCGGACGTCTGCGGCTGCCGGGCCTGACGCGCCTGCGCCGGGCGGGCATGGAGCGAGGCGTGGCCGTGGCATGGCCGACGAGTGAGGCGCCCGCACAGAGCTTTGTCCAGGATTGGCGGACTGCGTGGGGTGCGACTCCCTTGCCGCGCATCCTGTGGCTGCTGCACCCCAGCGCCCAGAACATGAGCCCGTATGCTGGGACGGAGACGGCGTTTTACCGGCGCATGGTCGAGACGAGGGACGCGCTGCGCACGGCTGCACGCAATGTCCTCGACCGGGCGCTGCCGGAAAAGCGGCCCGCACCGCCCTTCGACGGCATCTATGCGCTCCCGGAGTGGCGGGGCCGTATCGCATTGCGCCACGCCGAGATGGACGCACTCTGGCGTGAGAAGGGCATCTGAGTTACCGTTGAGGCCATGATTTACCCGTCACGGCATGTACCGTTGCGCCACCGTATTCCGACGGTGCTCGTCATCCTCTCGACGGATGACGGCGAGGTGTCGTTCCGTGCCCGCTGGCGGAAGCGGCCGCTGGACCTGCAGCGTCGAATCCTGTTCCTGATGCGTCAGGGCAAGCCGATCTGGTTCGAGGATGAGTGGGGTCACGACCTGTGCTTCCGGCCGGATCGCGTCTCTGCCGCCGTTGTGGACGGCCGGTGACGACGCACGACTCCTGACGGGCGGTCTCCCGCCGAATCCCTTACTTCCGAGGTGATGATGATGCAACGCCATGGCCTGGCGGTGCTCGTGTGCGTCCTCCTGTCCGGGCTGGGCACCGCACGAAGCGCCGCGCAGGACACATCCAACGTGCAGATTCGCACGATTCCCGTCGCTTCCGGCGTCTACATGCTCATGGGCCGCGGCGGCAACGTGGGCGTGTCCGTCGGCCCGGACGGCGTCTTCATGGTGGACGACCAGTATGCCAACATGGCGGCGAAGATCCGCGCCGCACTGGATTCCCTGGATGCAGGCCCGGTCCGCTACGTGCTCAACACACACTGGCACCTCGATCACACCGGCGGCAATGAAGCCTTCCGGCGATGGGGCGCGCTGGTGTTCGCTCATGAAAATGTGCGCCGCCGGATGGCCGCCGGTCAGCGGATCTGGCCGATCGACCTCGACGTGCCGCCGGCCGCGGCCGCGGCTCTGCCGCAGATGACGTTCGGCGACACGGTGACGTTCCATCTGAACGGCGAGGAGATCGTCGTGGTCCACATGCCGCCGGCGCACACCGACGGGGACGCCATCGTGTTTTTCCGCCATGCGAACGTGGTGCACATGGGCGACATCTTCTGGACCCGCCACTACCCGTTCATCGACCTGTCCAGCGGCGGATCCGTGGACGGCGTGATCGCCGCGGTGGACGACGCGCTCGGCCGGATCGGCCCCGGCACCCGGGTGATCCCCGGCCACGGCCCGCTTTCGGACCGGGCGGGCCTCGAAGCGTACGATCACATGCTGAAAAACGTGCGCACCCGGGTGAAGGCCGCAATCGACGAAGGGAAGACCGAAAAGCAGGTCCTGGCGGCGGGCCTGACGAAGGAGTGGGACGCGGAGAACGGCGATCCCACCCTGCTGCTGCGGATGATGTACGAGGACTTTTCGGGGCAGGCCGCCGACCGGCCCGGGACGGGCCGCTAGAAGCGCCAGGCCAGGCCCAGGACGGGGATCAGCGGCAGGCTGCCGAGCGGACGCAGGCCCTGCCCGTCCTGACTGTAGAACAGGGCGTCCCGGCGGTCCAGGGCGTTGAGCACGCGGAAGTAAGGCGTGACCTCGAAGCCGTGTGCGCCTCCGCCGGTCCAGGTCCTGGACAGCTCCGCGTCCAGCCGCAGGTACGTCGCCGACGGCGCCACGGCCACCGTACCGCCGCCGCCGCTGTCCAGTACATCGCTCGCCGTCAGCTGATGCATCGCGGACGGCGATACCGCCGCGCTGGCGGTTGGCGTCACGGCCGTGAGCGGCAGCCCCGCCCCGTAGTTGACGCGCACGGACAGGTACGCCCCGCCCGGCAGCGAGCCGGCAACGCCCACGCTCAGCAGGTGCCGGCCGGCCAGAATCGCCTGGGCCACCCCGTTCGTGGATGCCGATGCCCACGTCCAGCCCAGGGAATAGCCCAGCCAGCCCGTGATGTTGTTTCCCGCGCGCCGCAGCCAGATGTCCACACCCGACGACTCTATGCCCTGCGCGTCCGCGCTGTCGGCGGCCCCGCCCGCCCGCCCGCTCGCCGACGGCGACAGGTGGCGGTACGTCGCGTCCAGCTGCAGTCGCATCGTCCGCGACAGCGTCTGGTCCAGGCCAACGACGTAATGCGACGCCTCGCCCACCACAAGCAGGCCTGCCGGGTCGAACATCAGCATGGGCGCAGGCGAATCGTACACGTTGGTGAACGCCAGCTGCAGCTCCGGTTGGCGCACGTACTGGTAGAATCGGCCCGCGGAGAATGTCATGGTGGCCGCGTCCGTGATGCGATACGACAGGGACGCGCGCGGGGCGAAGCGCGCATTGCCCAGAACCCCGAACAGGTCGGCGCGCACACCCGCGTGCAGGGTCAGTTGTGGGGTGGCGCTCCACGTGCCGTCCAGGGACAGGGCCGCGGCCGCCTGGCCCAGCACCACGTCGTACACCTGGGCCCGGGGGGTGAAAGCGCCGTTCTGCTCGGCGACGTAGTCCAGCCACAGACGCTCGAAGGACCCGCCATAATGGAGCTGCAGGCGCCCGTCGCGCCGGTCGAAATCGGCTGCCAACCGCAGGCGTCTGGCGAACGCCTGTGCAACCAGATCCGTGCTGCCCATCGGCGGCAACCGGCCGGCGAAGCCGCCGTACGCCACCGTGAGGTTCGCCTGCAGTGAATCGCCCATGGGCGCCCGGTAGCGAAGCGAAAACGCAGTGTTGCTCCACCCCAGACGATCCGTCGGCCCACCACCCAGATTCACGCCCTCCGAGTTCGCGAACGCCGTCGTGGTGAGCCGGCTGCCACCGGCCACGTCCACGTCCGCGCGGGCGAGGCCGTCGCGGTAATCATACGGAAACGTCTGGCCGAACAGGCGCTCCATCGGCAGCCCGTTGACGCCACGCCCCGACGCCAGCAGGTGCACGTGGCCACCCAGGCTGCCCTCCGCCGTCGCCTGCCCGCTCAGCATGTCCAGCGAGCCGTCGGTGTGGAATTTCTCGCTGCCGCGTCGGGTCTGGAGGTCCAGGATGTACGCCAGGCCGCCATCGTAGCGGGCGCTGGCCCCCCCGAATCGGACGGTGGCGCTCTGCAGCACGTCGGGCGAGAAGACCGGCAGCAAGCCGCCCAGATGGAACGGCGCGTACACGGGTGCGCCGTCCAGGAGGACCAGCTTCAGGTCGGTCGTCGAGCCACGGATGAAGAGGACGTCGGAAGCGTCGGGTGGAGTATCGTCTCGTCCGCCGAAGAAGATATCGGTCAGCCCGAGCTCCGCTACGCCGGGCGTGCCTTCCATGGCCCGCATGGTCGAAGCGCCGAAGATCGGCTCCACCGGATGCAGCGAATGCCCGGACCAGCGGTCGCTCCGGGCGTGCAGGGGCGCCAGTCGCACGGGGCGCACCTTCAGCGTGACGTCCAGCACGACGGTGCCCTTCGGCGGCACCCTGACCTCGAGCTCCATGGGCTCATGGCCCGCATGCGTCACCAGCACACGCCGCACACCCGGCTCCACGCCCCGCAGCTCGTAATGCCCGTCCCGGTCCGTCCACGCCAGCAGGTGTTGCGGGCCCACCACCTCGACGGCGGCCATCTCCACCGGCATCTGCTCCTCGGTGCTGCGCACGACGCCGCGCAGAACACCGTCCGGCGTCTGCTGCGGCGTCAGCAGCAACAACGACAACATGGGAGCAAACAGCTGGAAGGCCATTCCGTCTCCTGACGGCACCATGGCGCGCCGCGGCGGCCTCAACGCAGCGTGAACATCAACTCTCCGTCGCGGGTCTCGGCCGTTACGACGGCCCGCAACTTCCCGTTTCCACCCACCACGTATGGTTCGCCGTTCACGGTGACGTGCACCTCCGTCGCCGCCTTCGGCACGTCGATGAGCACGGAGTCCACCGCGCCCACCACGTCGATGCGGCCGGGAGACGTGTGGAACTCCGGCACTTTCCGGGTTCCCGGAACCGTGACCGTCGCCCGCGGCCCGTCCACCGCACGCACGCGCAACCGCGTGCCCGGCGCCGCGTTGGAGACCGCAATGTCCACCCGACCGTTCACCGGCAGGATGGACACGCCGGACATCGCGTTTGCCGGACTCGTCGAAGCGGCAGGCTTCTCCTTGGGTACCAACGTGCTCCGGATCCAGTTCCGTACGGGCGAGCCCGGCACGGCCGCCGATGCCCCGGCGGCCAGCAGCAGCACGAGTCCCGCCACGCGGATGAACGTCCGGGCGAACGCGCCGCGGTGTTCCATCCGGTGTGCGCCGGTTTCGGCGCGGAACCGGGAGTGCGCCCGCGCCACAGGCGCCGGCCCATCTGCAAAGGCCAGGGCGTCTTCCAGCAGGCGGTCGGCCGCCGCAAGCTCGTCCAACCGCCGGCGGCACTCCGGGCAGGCCAGCACGTGCGCCGCCGTCGCGGCCCGCGCCGGCGGCGAGAGCTCGTCATCCACGTAGGCCATCAGCACGCCATCATCAACGTGCGTCATCGACATCCTCGACTTGGTTCAGCTTTCGATACACGTCTGCGAACCGTCTCAATGCACGGGCCAGCAACGTGCCCACGGAACCGGGGGCCACGCCCACGGCACGGGCGATCTCGTCGTATTTGAATCCTTCCTCACGCATCAACAAGAGCGTTCGATCCCGCTCGGGCACTTCATCGAGCGCTGCGCGCACGCGACGGATCTCGTCGGCACGCTCCGTGGACACGTCCGGCGCCTCCCGCGGCGCCGGCGCCGGCACCGCCTCGGCCAGGCGCAGGTGTCGCTGCCGCTTCCGTGCCCGGTCTCGGACCAGGGTCGTCGCGACGGTGAACAACCAGGGCCTGACTTCCTCCGCCGGAAGCGACTGTTGAAGCAACCGCACAAACGACTCCTGCGCCACGTCCTCCGCCGCGTCCGGGTCACCCGTCAACCGGTGCAGGTACCGGTACAGCGCCGGATACAACTGCTCGAACAGGACATCATCGTCCATGTCCACGCCCGGCCGCCGTCCTATCGATCAACGCCCACGCCACCCATTTCGTGACCCGCCCGACCCACACGTGAGTCCCCGCCCCGGCGCCACACGCGCCTCACCTAGAGGTACC
>JARRJS010000016.1:0-36036 GCA_037388885.1 Gemmatimonadota bacterium | reverse complement strand
CGAGGCCGCTGATGAGCAGAAACGGCACCACGGCGGCCAGGTTGGTCATGGTGGACGCCACGACGGCGCTGGTGACCTCGGCGGCGCCGTCGTGGGCCGCTTCCTCGGCTTCCTTGTTCCATGTCTCGCGGTGCCGGAAGATGTTCTCCAGCATCACGATGGAGTTGTCGATGAGCAGGCCCACGCCCAGGGCCAGCCCGCCGAGGCTCATGATGTTCAGCGTCAGGTGGCCCAGGCCCATCATGATGAACGTGGCCAGGATGGCGATGGGGATGGCCAGCCCGATGATGAACGTCTTGCGCAGCGAGCCCAGGAACAGGAACACGACGAACATGGCCAGCAGCGCGCCGGCCAGGGCGGCGTTCTTCACGGACGCGACGGACGCGCGGATGAACGTGGCCTGGTCGGTGATGGTCTGGTGCTGCACATCACTGGGAATGAACGACGACGCCTGGAGCTGCTCGATGCGGTTGGCCACGCCCCCGGCCACCGCCACCGTGTTGGCGTTGGGCTGCTTGCGCACCGACAGCTTGACCGCGGGCACGCCATCCAGCCGCGCCCACAGCCGCTGTTCGCGGTGCGTGTCCTGCACGTCGGCCACCTCGGAGAGCGGAATGCGACCCCGTCCGGGCACGGTCAGCAACACGCTGCGCACGTCGTCCACCGTGCGGAACTTGCCCGCCGTTTTGCCCACCACCTCGCGCACGGGCGATGACACGCGGCCTGCGGCCACGTCCTGGTTGGCGGCGCGCACGGCTTCGATGACCTGGGAGACGGTCAGGCCGTAAGAGCGCAGCCGCTCCTGGTCCAGCACCACCTCGATCTCACGGATGAGGCCGCCGGCGATGTCGACGGACGCGACGCCCTCGATGGTCAGCAGCTGCGGCCGAAGGCGGTACTCCACCCAGTCGCGCAGCGAAACCAGGTCCCGCGTGGGGGACGAGAACGCCACCTCGAACACGGGCATCTGTTGCGGGTCGAACTTGAAGACGGTGGGCGGATCGGCCTCCTCCGGCAGTGAGCCGCGAGCGCGGTCGAGGTTCTTGGCGGCGTCCTGGAGAGCGAAGTCGATGTCGGTGCCGTACGCGAAGTGCATGTTGACACCGACGCGCCCTTCCTGGATCTGCGTCTCCAGCTCGGTGAGGTTCTCGGTGGTGGACAGGGCGGCCTCCAGCGGCTTGGCCACCGTCTCCTCGAGCACCTGCGGCTCCACGCCCCGGTTGTTAACCGACACGCGCAGCTGCGGATAGATGATGGTGGGCAGCAGGTCCAGTGGCAGGCCCCGGACGAAGAAGAAGCCGAGCACCACGACCACCATTGTCAGCATCACCGTGCCGACGGGTCGCCGGATCGCCAGGCTGGGCAGGCCCCGGCGGCCCTCGTGCACCGAGCGCCGGGCGCTCACGCGGCGCCCTCCCCCGCGCGCGTCGCGGGCTCCGCCGGGGCGGTCGCGTCGTCCTCGATGACCCGCACCGCCGCTCCGTCCCGCAGCATGTTGTTGCCCGCAACGATGACCTGCTCACCGGCCTGCAGGCCGGCCACGATCTCGACTCGACCCTCGGACGTGACGCCCGCCGTCACCGTGCGCCGGATGGCGCGGCCGTCCTCCACGACGAACACGGATTCCGAGCCGGCGCCACCCACCAGCGCGGAGGCCGGCACGAGCAGCACGCCCTGGCGGGTGCCGAGGGCGAAGGTGACGCGGGCGAGGAAGCCCGGGCGCACGTCGTCGGCGTCCTGGGGGCGGAGAGCCACTTCCACGGGCACCAGCCGAGTGGTGGGGTCACCCGTGGGGAAGATGCGGCGCACGCGGCCGCGGAAGGAACGGTCCGGGAAGGCGTCCAGGGCCAGGACGACGGGGTCGCCCACGTTCACGGCGACCACGTCCAGCTCGGAAACGCCGACGCGCACGACGAGCGTGGACACGTCGGCGAGGGTGAAGAGGCGAGTCTGGGGCGCCACGACGTCGCCCGCCTCCACGCGTTTCTCCGTGATCACGCCGTCGATGGGAGCGGTGACGGTGGCGTACGCGATCCGCGTGCGCACCTGCTCCAGCTGGGCCTTCGCCGCGGCGAACGCCGTGCGGTCGCGTTCGTACTCCGGCAGCGTGATGACCTTGCGATCACGGAGCTGCTGCGCCCGCTCGTATGCGGCCTGCGTCACCTGGTAGGAGGCCTCCGCCGCCTCCAGCTGCGCTTGAAGCTCCCGGTCGTCCACGCGGGCCAGCACGCCGCCCTTGCGAACGACGTTGCCTTCCTCCACGAGCACCGCCAGCAGGGCGCCGCTGATCTGGCTGTTGACGCCCACGATGCGGATCGGTTCGACCACACCGGACACCGTCACCGACCGTCCGACGGAGCCGCGCTCCACGGGCGCCACGGAGACGGGTGTCACGCGACCGGGCGCGTCGGGCCCACCCTGTCCCCGGCCGCCCGCGCCCTGGGCGCGCGCTGCGTCGTCGCGACCGCACGCCGCCCCGCACGCGATCACGGTCAGGGCCAAGATCCCCAGCTTCCACGCACGTGTCATGTCACTCTCCAGCCAGCTTCTGTCCCAGGACCGCCTCGAGCTCCGCCACGCTCCCGCCCAGGGCCTGGCGGGCGCGCACAGCCGCGACTTCCGCCTCCGCCAGCGCCACCTGAGACGCTTCCAGCTCCAGGATGGTCGCGTTGCCGATCTGGTAGCGCTCCTCCTGCACACGCAGGTTCTCCTTCGCCAGCGCCAGCGTGCGATCGGAGATCCGCACCCGGCGCTCCGCCAGCTCAACGGCGTGCCGTGCCGTCTCCACCTCGGACCGGGCCGCGATGCGCGCGTCCCGCGCCCGGGCCTCCGCGACGGCCACCGAAGCGGCCGCCCGCTCCAGCGTCGCCTCGCGCTGGAACCCGTTGAACACCGGGAACGAGGCGTAAATCCGCAAGCTCCAGCTCTGCTGACCCGGCGGGAACTGGTACGAGAACCAGTCGTAGCCGCCGGTCAGGCGAACAGACGGGAGGTACGGGGTCATGGCCGACAGTCGCTGCGCGCGCGCGCTGGCACGATTCGCGTCGGCCGCCAGCACGGATGGCGACGACTGCTGCGCACGCCGGACGAGCGTCTCCAGCGGCGGCAGCGGCGGCGCGTGATCCGGAAGCTCACCCGGCGCCGGCCGCACTTCCTCCTCCACTCCCATCACCCGGGCCAGCGCCAACGCCGCCGCCCGCTGTGCGGACTCCGCTTCCAGCTCCGCCAGCTCCGCGTTCGCCAGCTCGATGCCCGCCTGCAGCTCGTCTGACGCCGTGGCCGTGCCCAGGTCCAGGCGCGTGCGCGCGAATTCGAACTGCTGGTGCGCCCGTTGGACCCGCTGGTGCGCCACCGTCAGCAGGTCCGTCGCCGCCGCCGCCTCGTAGAACGTCTGCGTGGCCGTGAGCACCGTGGCGAAGCGCTCCTGCACCCGGTCCGCCTCTGCGGCGGCCACGCTGGCGCCCGCGGCACGATGCTGCATCCACCGGCGCCCGCCCGTGAACAGGTCGTACGAGCCCTGCACCTGCGTCGTGTAGTTCTGGGAAACGAGCTGGCCCGTCGTCTGGTCGAACCGCTGGTTGCTCGAGTTGCCGTAGATGCCGTTCAGCGTCAGCGACGGCAGCCAGGCGCCGCGCGCCTGCAGCAGACTCGCCCGCGCGAACGTCACATCCGCCCTGGCAGAGACCGTGGCCGGCGAACGTTGCACCGCCAGGTCGACGACTTCCGACAGCGTCACCAACCGGGCACCGGGCTGCTGCGCCGGCGCGTCCGGCTGTTGCGCCTGGCCGCCCGGTTGGTGTGCCCGGCTATCCGGCTGCTGTGCCGGCGCGCGAAGGGGCGTGGCGGCCAGGGCGACCGCGGATACGGAGCAGATGCAGATCTGCCTCAGGGTAGGTGTACCGACTCGCATGGTCTCCCGACGTTTCGCCCGGGTGCCGCGCGGGCTGGATGCACTTGGCCCCGCGGTGCCGCGCTTGGACGCGGTCAAGGCCGCGGGACGTCCTTAAGTTTGACGCGCGAAGGAACGGAAACGTTGAGGCGTCAAGGGGTGGAGAGAAACCCCTTCCAGTCGGCTGGCTCGATGCGGACGCCCACGAAGAACTCGCCGAACTCGCCGTAACGTGCACTGGCCTCGTCGTAGCGCATGTCGGTGACGATATGCTTGATATCCAGCGGGTCGTGCGCGAACAGCGTGACACCCCACTCCCAGTCGTCGTATCCGACGGAGCCGGTGATGATCTGGAAGATGCGGCCGGCGTACCGACGGCCCGACAGGCCGTGCTCGCGCATCAGGCGGTTCCGCTCCGCCACCGGCAGGCTGTACCAGTTGTCGGCGTGCGTGCGTCGTTTGTTCATCGGGTAGAAGCTGACGTAGCGCATGCCTTCCGGCACCTCTGGAAAGAGGCGCGTCCGCAGATGCGGGCTGGCGCGCTCCGCTTCCACCATCTCCCGAAGCAGCGCGTCGTACTCCTTCGAACGCGGCTCCGCTTCCGCGGCCGCCTTCGCCGTGGCGCTGTACATCCCGGCCTCCGTCACCGACGTGTACTCGTACGTGGAGCGCAGGAACGCACCGGGACGGGACCGGCGGATGGCCAACTCCACGTCGCTCAACGCCTCCAGCGTCTCGCGGAAATGCACCAGCATGACGTCGGTGCCCCCGCCCACCAGACGGAAGCCCGCGCTCCAGCCCGGCCCGTCCGGAGCAGCCTGCGCTGCCATCAGTGCGGCGGCTTCGGAGGCTACGTCGTCCCGTTGCGCAGCGTCCAGGCCCCGCAGCGCGGGCCAGTCGACGGCGAACATCTGATGGAGCACGTACCAGCCTTCCAGGCTGGCCGGAGGCAGCTCGGACATCACTCTCTGTTTGGTTCGGGGACTGTCTTCGTGTCGGCCCGCTAAAGCTCGCCGCAGTGGCTGTGGCTGGCAAGCCGTCGTCGCCCGCCTGTTCACGGCGGAGAACGCGGAGGCGTTCTTCACCGCAGAGGTCACAGAGGGTGCCGAGGGCACGCTTCATCGCAACGCCGACAAGGACAAGCAGCTGAGGGTTCCCTCGGCGCTGTCGGCCGAACGACCAGTGCGGGAACGGCGACGACGCACTACCTTGCCGCCCGGGCTGAAGCGGGAGCGCCAATCAGGAAGGACGACGTGGTCCTCTGGGCATGGTTCAGTGAGCTGAGTCCACTGGTGCAAGGCCTCCTCGCGGGGACCGCCACGTGGGCGGCGACCGCCGCGGGCGCGGCGCTGGTCTTCGCACGTCGCGATCCTTCGCACGCCCTGCTGGACACCATGCTGGGCTTCGCCGCAGGCGTCATGGTGGCGGCGAGCCTGTGGTCCCTGCTGGTGCCGTCCGTCCGGTTGAGCTCCGCCGCCGGCGGCGGGTGGGTGGAAACCGCCCTCGGCCTCGCCATCGGTGTAGCGTTCCTTCGCGTCGCCGACCTGCTGCTGCCTCACCTTCATCGCATGGCAGCCGGGCCGCACCGCGAAGGGATCCAGACGTCGTGGAAGCGAAGCACCTTGCTGGTCCTCGCCGTGACGCTGCACCACATCCCCGAAGGGCTCGCCATGGGCGTAGCTTTCGGCGCCGCCGGATTGCCGGGCGGCGTAAGCGCCGGGGCCACGCTGTCTGCCGCCACGGTGCTGACCCTCGGGCTCATGCTACAAAACATACCGGAAGGCACCGCGGTTTCCCTGCCACTGCGCCGCGAAGGGCTTTCCGCACCGCGCAGCTTCTGGTACGGCCAGGCTTCTGCCGCGGTGGAGCCCCTGGCGGCCGCGACCGGCGTGGGAGCCATTCTGGTCGTACGGCCGCTCCTGCCCTACGCCCTGGCCTTCGCGGCCGGGGCCATGCTCTACGTCGTGTTCGACGAGATGCTGCCCGAGACCCGACGCAGCGGGCACGGCAGGCGGGCGATGACGCTGGCGATCGTGGGCTTTGCCATCATGACCGCGCTGGACACGTTCCTCGGTTGACGTCGCGCCACGGCCCTCGGGGCAGTCGCTCGAGCAGGCCGGCTTTCCATCAGTCAGTGCGCAGGCGCGGGCTCAAGCCTCGGCCGTCGTATCCGCCGCACCAGGAACGGGATGTCCTGGTACTCGATGCGCACCAGGCGGCCGCCTTCCAGCAGGTGATCGACAACGTCCCAGGGCGCATCGATCTCCTCGAGATACACGCGCACCGCCGACTCCTTCATGGGATGGATCGCGAGGATGCCCAGCAGGTCCCGCTCCGGGTCGTCCCCATGGCCGAACGGCCCCTCGTCCTCGCCGATCAATAGCTCCACCGAACGAACCTGCCGGGTCATGATGGCGTATGCGTTGAACAGGGCCAGCTCCGGCGGAGGTCGCACCAGGCGGTTCGCCGGCGGCCGCGTGGGCACGGTGAGGTACGCACGGTGCGGTTGGACCTTGGCCAGGAAATCCGTCACGCCCTCGATCGCCGCGTCGTCGTCGTTGTAGCCTTCCACCAGCATCGTTTCCGTCAGCAGCTCGCCACGGTAGTCCCGGGCGAAATCCAGGGTGCCCCACAGGACGGACGCGATGTCCAGTGAATGCGGCGGCCGGTTCAGGCGGCGCCACGACGCGTGACGCCGCACATCCACCTTCACCGACACGACGTCCGCCGCCGCCAGGTCCGCGCGCACGTCAGGCCGCCACAGCAAGGACCCGTTGGTGATCACCGCGATGGGGATGCCCAGCGGCCGAAGACCGCGAATCGTGGCCCCCAGGTTCCCGTCCAGTGTCGGCTCCCCTTCCGGCACGAACGTGATGTGATCAATGCCCTGCCCCGTGCGGCTGCACTCGGCAACGCGCTCCGCCACCGCAGCCACCACCGCCCCCGGCGCCTCGAACGCCCGGCGCCGAAGCTGCCTGCCCCGCGTCCCACCCAGCTGACAGTACACGCACGAGTAACTGCACGTCTTGTCCGGCCCAAGGTTGTTCACCCCCAGGCTGCGCCCCAACCGGCGCGACGGAACGGGGCCGAACGTGATCATGTCCTAGTCACCTTCGTATGCGGGACCACCGTATCCACGGCCGACCTGACCATGGACATGCCCCGGACCCTCGTGCAGGCCGAATCCATCCCCGTGACCGTGGCCATGGCCATGGCCATGCTCATGCCCGCCGCAGCAGGAGTCGGCCAAGGTGAACGGCGCCAGCTCACCCGACCGGAACTGCGTCAGCGCCTCGGAAACCTGCGTCGCGCGCGCAATGAACACCTGGATGCCCGCCGCCTGCAACCGGTCCAGCGCTCGACGCCCGAGGCCCATGCACACTACCGCGTCCGGCGCCAGGTCCGCGATGCCGGCTACCGGCTGGCAATGCCCGTGCTCATGCTCGGCTCGCGGATTCGCCGCCACCTGCACTTTGCCCGTTTCCGTCTCCACTACGGTGTAGTACGGCGCGCTGCCGAAGTGCGCCGAAAGCGGGGCCTCAAGCCCGCGCTCGTTCATGGTCGGTATGCAGAGCCGCATCGCCCTCTCCTCCTTCGATGATCAGTGCAGAGGACTGCAGCAGCGCCTGCACCACTTTCGCCCGTCCGGACTTGAGCAGCCGCTGCACCGTGCCCCGAGACACTCCCATCCGCTCGCCCGCTGCCTCCTGGTCGTCTCCGCCCAGGTCGCACAGGCGCATCGCCTCCATCTCGTCCAGCCCCAGCCGGACGACCGCCAGGTCCGCCATCGGGATGCTCCGGGGCTTGAACACCCGGTCACCCTGGAACCTGTGGCACCTGCGTCGTTTGCGAGGTCTCGGCACGCCGTCCTCCAGTTATGTGCATATGCACAATACCGCCGCGCCCGCAAACCGTCAAGCCCTTCACGGCCCCTGTGACACCTGCGGATGACACCTGCGGACGGTGCACCAGTCGCCAGTTTCGTCCCATCGAGTCATCGTGCTGACGCGAAGCCGCTTGTGGCACGCGCACGCGTGCGCCTTTGTGTCGCGGCCGGGATCTCCCGCAACGCAGCGAGACAATCCGTGTCTACCGTGCGGGGACATTCCTCTTCCTGTCCCTGACGACGCCATTTCACAACGAGCCACTTCGATAGTGGAATAGGCAAAAACTGGCGACTGGTGCACCGTCCGCGTTTCCGCCATGGCTGTGGTTGGCGCCGTCTGCTATCCTGCATGCCATGACGGCGCAACGTGGACAAGGCACGCTCGCGGAGCTGGTGCGGCTGTTCGGCAAGCTCGGGCTGATCGCGTTCGGCGGTCCTGCGGCGCACATCGGCATGATGGAGGACGAGGTGGTGGTGCGCCGGGCGTGGTTGCCGCGGGAGCATTTCCTGGACCTGATCGGGGCGACGAACCTGATCCCGGGCCCGAACTCAACCGAGATGGTGATGCACGTGGGCTACGAGCGTGCGGGCTGGCGCGGGCTCATGGTGGCAGGTGCCGCATTCATTCTCCCGGCGGTGCTCGTCACGGGGGCCTTTGCGTAGGTCTACGTCCGCTTCGGCTCCCTTCCCTCGGTGACGCCGTTCCTGTTCGGGATCAAGCCCGCGGTGCTGGCGGTGATCCTGGGCGCTCTCTGGCGCCTGGGCCGCACGGCGATCAAGGGCTGGCGGCTTGCCGTCCTGGCCGGCGCGGTCGCCGGGGCGGTGTTGGGGGGCGCGGGCGAAGTGGTGTCTCTGCTGGCGGGCGGCGTGCTGGGCATGGCGTGGCTGGCGTCACGGCGCGCCGGCCCGGCGCAGGGCCGCGACGATGGCGCCCGAGGGCCGGCGGCACAGACGTCGGCGGGGGTTCCGGAAACGAAAGGGACGGACGGGAGGGGTTTCGTTGTTCCGCCGGTGGCGGCAGCGACCATCGCGCCGGCGTCGGGCTCTGCCGTGGCGGCCGCGGCCATCAGCGGAGTGTCGCTCTGGAAGCTGGGCCTGTTCTTCCTGAAGGTCGGGGCCGTGCTGTACGGCAGCGGATACGTACTGGTGGCGTTCCTGGAAGGCGGCCTGGTCCAGAACTACCACTGGCTGACTCACACGCAGCTGCTGGACGCCATCGCGGTGGGGCAGTTCACGCCCGGGCCGGTGCTCTCCACCGCTACGTTCATCGGATACCTGGTGGCGGGCGTTCCGGGTGCCGCCGTTGCCACGGCGGGCATCTTCCTGCCGTCCTTCTTCTTCGTCGCGGCGTTGAATCCCGTGATCCCGCGTCTTCGTCGGTCCCGCTGGATGTCGGCGTTCCTGGATGCCGTGAACGCCGCGGCCGTCGCCCTCATGCTCGCCGTTCTCCTCCAGCTGGGCGCATCGACGCTCACTACCTGGCCCGCCTGGCTGATCGCCGGTCTGGCCGTCGTCGCCGCGCTCCGGTTCAGGGTCAACAGTGCCTGGCTGGTGCTGGGCGGCGCCGGCCTCGGCTGGGCACTCGGGCTGCTCACCGCGTGATCACACGAAGAGCACGACGACCGGAGAGCCACCGCAGATGACGATCATGCCCCCGCAGACCGGTCCTGCGGTGCTCCCCGTTCCAGCCTGACGCGAGGGAAGCTGTCGGGGAACCGGTCCTGGAGGAAGGCGATGAGCTTCTCGCGCACCTCGCAACGCAGGTCCCAGGCGGTGGGCGAGTCGGGCGCGCTCATGAGCGCCCGCAGCTGCATGGTGCGCTCTGTGGTGTCGACGACCTGGAGGACACCGACCTTGCGGTCCCAGCGCTCCGACGCATCGAGGATGCGCTGCAGCTCCTCGCGCACGGGCTGCACGGGCAGGGTGTAGTCGGCGTAAATGAAGACGCTCCCCAGCAGGTCGGCGGAGGTGCGGGTCCAGTTCTGGAACGGCTTCTCGACAAAATACGAGATGGGGACGATGAGCCGCCGCAGGTCCCATATCTTCACGACGACGTAGGTCAGCGTGATCTCCTCGATCCAGCCCCACTCTCCTTCGACGACGACGGCGTCTTCCACCCGGATGGGCTGCGCAATGGCAATCTGGATGCCGGCGATGAGGTTGCCGAGGGTGCGCTGGGCGGCGAGGCCCAGGACGATGCTCATGGCGCCGGCCGAGGCGAGCAGGCTGACGCCGATGGCACGCACGCGGGTGAACGACATCATCATGGCGGCGGCGGCCATGACCCAGACGCCGATGACGACGACCCGCTCGATGAGGCGAATCTGGGTGTACATGCGCCGGGCGTGGAGGTTGTCGGCCTGCTGGATGTCGTAGCGGCCGAGGATCAGGTCGCGGACGAAGCGCACGGCGCGGACCGAGAGCCAGGCGAAGGCGGCGATGAGCCACAGGGTCAGGACGTGCCGGCCGACCACACGGGTGGTGTCGGGCAGGGTCAGATACGGCAGCGTGATGGCAAGGGCGATGGCGGGGACCAGCAGGCGGAGCGGCGCGCCGAAGTACTGGACGTGGGGCTTCATGTGCCGGGCGGGCTCGCCTCTGCGCCTGTGCCAGAGCCTCAGGACGAACGCCAGGGCGAAGTACACCACGGCACTGGCCACGATGGCGGCCAGAAGCAGAATGAACGTGATCTGGATTTCGCTCAGCCCTTTCCAGTGCAAATCGACCCTCGCGTGTGCGTTGGACGGTGATGACTGCTTCAGCATCGTCGCACACGCCATGCCGGTCGCCCCGGAGGCTGTCGCCCGGGTGAGCGCGGCGGTATCCTGTCGGCGGAAGCGTGAGGCGGCCAACTCGGATTCCGTTCCGCTGTGCTCGGTCGTTTCGCCGCCCGTTCGACCCCAACGTTGATGGGAGAACCCACGATGAAAGTGACGTTGCTGCGTCCTGCGGCGCCGATGCTGTTCATGCTGGTCATGCTCATCCCGTGCCCTGCGCTGTCCCAGAGCCCCAAGGAGCAGGTGGCGCGGCTGGTGGAGCAGCGGCAGGACCATTTCGCCGACGTGGCGCACCAGATCTGGGGCTTCGCCGAGTTGGGCTACCAGGAGACGAAGAGCTCTGCGCTGCTCCAGGAGCAGCTGCGCCAGGCGGGCTTCCACGTGCAGGCAGGCGTTGCGGGCCTGCCCACGGCGTTCGTGGCCGAGTACGGCAGCGGCAAGCCGGTCATCGCGTTCATGGCCGAGTTCGACGCGCTGCCGGGCCTGTCACAGCAGGCGGTGCCGGAGCGGAAGCCGGTGACGGAAGGCGCGCCGGGCCACGGCTGCGGCCACAACCTGCTGGGCACGGCGTCGGTGGACGCCGCGCTGGCCGTGCGGGACTGGCTGGCGTCGTCGAAGACGAGCGGCACCATCCGCGTCTACGGCACGCCGGCGGAGGAGGGCGGCTCGGGCAAGGTCTACATGGCGCGGGCCGGACTGTTCGATGACGCCGACGCGGTACTGGCCTGGCACCCGGGCGATGCGAACGACGCGTCGCCATCCACGAACCTGGCGCTGATCTCCGCCAAGTTCCGCTTCCACGGCATCGCGGCCCACGCCGCCGCGGCGCCGGACAAGGGCCGCAGTGCGCTGGACGCCGTGGAGGCCATGGACGCCATGGTCAACCTGATGCGCGAGCACGTGCCCCAGGAGACCCGCATCCACTACGTGATCACGAACGGCGGCGGCGCGCCCAACGTCGTGCCGGCGTTCGCCGAAGTCTACTACTACGTACGCTCGCCGGACGTGGCCGTGCTGCGCGACGTGTTCGACCGCGTAGTGAAGGCGTCGGAAGGCGCCGCCCTGGGCACCGGCACCACCGTGGAACACGAGATCCTGGGCGGCACGTTCGCGATGCTGCCCAACGACACGCTGCAGAAGCTGATGTACGCTAACCTGATGACGGTTGGCGGCGTGAGCTACACGACGGACGAGCAGGCGTTCGCAGACAGCATTCGCGCCACCATCGAGCGGCCGCGCCTGCGGTTGGGTAGCCAGACGGCGGTGCAGCCGTTCAAGCCCGGGTTCACCAGCGCGTCCACCGACGCCGGCGACGTGTCCTGGATCGTACCGCTGGCCCACATGACGGCGGCGACCTGGGTGCCGGGCACATCCGCCCACACGTGGCAGGCCACGGCGCTGGACGGCATGAGCATCGGGGCCAAAGGCATGGAGGTGGCCGCCAAGACGCTGGCCATGACCGCGGTGGACCTGTTCACCGACCCGTCCGTGCTGGTCTCGGCACACGAAGAGCTGGTGCAGGCTCGCGGACCGGACTTCAGGTATGTGCCGCTGCTGGGCGACCGGAAGCCGGCGCTGGACTACCGCTGATCTTCACGCGAGGGGCACGAAGCAACGGCAGGTCACAGGAAGACACGAAGGACACGAACATCAGGGCACACGAAGAAACGAACGGCACGAAAGGGCGCGCGCTCACCCGCGTGTTGCTCGTAATCGTCATACTGGGCGGCGGGATGGCGCTGGCCTATGCGGGCGGGCTCATTGCACCCCCGGGCGAATTCGGGCGCGCGGTGTTGCGCGCGCGGGAGGCGCTAGGGCTGGGACCGGCGGCGGAGCGGTGGACGGCGGCGAAGGCGAAGGCGCTGGCCGGGATGCCACCGCGGGTGCGCGCCTTGGTGCGGCCGGACTCCACCCTAGTGCGCTGGGCGCGGGGCGCGGACATCCGCGTCTACACGGCGCCCCGGCCCGACCTGGACGGCTGGCAGGATGATCTGCCCGCGCGCCTCGCCAGGGCCCTGGACACCTGGCAACGCACGGGCATTCCGGTGACACTGGAGATGGTGCACGACACCGCCGGCGCCAACGTGCGGGTGCTCTGGACGGAGCGGATGACAGGGGAAGAAGTCGGCAGCACGCGTGTACTGTTCGACGAGTTGGAGGGCATCCGGAGCGGCACCATCACCATCGCGTTCCGCGGGTCGGATGGGGCGCTGCTGGACCGGCAGAAGGTGGACGCCACGCTCCTGCACGAGGTCGGCCACCTGTTAGGCCTGGTGCACACCCGGGAGCCGACGAGCTGCATGAACCCCCGCAGCCGGCGCACCACTCCCTCACCCGAGGACGAGGAGACGGTGCTCATCCTCTACAAACTGCCATACGGCCACCTCCCGCGCGCCCGCCCCGACTAGGTCGGGGAGCGGCCTTCCGCACGAGGGCTGCTACAATGTCATTCCCTGACGGGCACGGGACTTCACCGTGCGCTCGGTCGGCGGTCCATCCTCCCCTTGCGCTTCTACAAGACCGGTCGTATTCTGGCTCCTGTAGAAGCGCAAGGGGGCGCGAACCCGGAACGGAGACCATGAGCCTGGAACGAATCGAGCTGCCGCAGGGGACGCTGGACCTGCTGATCCTGAAGGCGCTGTCGGTGCAGCCGATGCACGGCTGGGCGATCTCGGAGCGTCTGCAGCAGGTGTCGCGGGAGGCGGTGCAGGTGCCGCAGGGCTCGCTGTACCCGGCGCTACACCGGCTGGAGCGGCGAGGTTGGATCAAGGCGGAGTGGGGCGCATCGGAGAACAACCGTCGGGCGCGGTATTACGAGCTGACACGGGCCGGGCGGAAGCAGCTGGAGGCGGAAACGGATGCCTGGGCGCGTCTGACGGCGGCCGTGGCCCTCGTGCTGGACATGGGCTGAAGGACGGGAACGCCATGTTGAGTGAGCTTTGGAGCGATCTTCGATACCGTCTGCGTGCCCTGTTCAGGCGCGGCTCTTTGGAGCGTGACCTGGACGCGGAGCTGCACTACCACCTGGAACGCGAGGCGGAGAAGTACGTGGCGGCCGGCATGCCGCCGGCGGAAGCGCGGCGTCGTGCGCAACTCGCGTTCGGAGGTGTGGACCGGGCCAAGGAGGAGGACCGCGACGCGCGTGGCACGCGACTCCTGGAGACGTTCTTCCGGGATGTCCGCTACGCGATGCGGTCCCTGCGGCGCACGCCGGGCTTCACGGTGACGGCCGTTCTCTGTCTGGGTCTGGGCATCGGTGCCGTCAGCACGGTGTTCGGGATCGTGGACGTGCTCTTCTTCCGTCCGCCTGCCGGCGTGGGCGACCCCGCGGGCATCGTGCGGCCGTACATCACGGTCAAGAGCCAGCGGCTTTCGATGAACGGCTCGCCGGTGATGTCGTACCCCGCGTACGAGGAGGTGCGGGACCACACGCGCTCGCTTTCCGGACTTGCCGGTTACTCGGCGGTGGCGCTGGACGTGGGCCGTGGGGCGGACGCGCGCCGCGCGGATGGCCTCCTCGTGAGCGGCAACTATTTCTCGATACTGCGCGTGCGGCCGGCGTTGGGGCGGTTCTTCACGGCGGACGAGGATGCCGGCCCGGGCTCGCCGGCGGTGGTGGTGGTGAGCTGGTCGTACTGGCGTCGCGAGCTGGGCGGCCGGCCGGATGTGATCGGCACTCGGCTGCTGTTGAACGGCCAGTCCTGTGCCATCGTGGGTGTCGCGCCCGAGGGGTTCCGCGGCATCGGCGCGGGCGCGGCGGCCATGTGGGTTCCAGTGTCCCAGGCGCAGCGACTGCGGGGCGATCCCGGGGTGCTCGAGGAACACACGAGCGTCTGGTTCGGACCGGTGGGCCGCCTGGCGCCGGGCGTGACGCGGGCTCAGGCACAGACGGAAGTCGCGTTGCTCGTCACGCACGCGCTCCGCGAGGACTGGGGCGCGACCCTGGCACCGCAGGTGACCCTCGGCCCGGCGTTGTGGGCCCGGGGCCCCAGGCAGTCCACGCAGGCCAACATCGCGCGCTGGTTGGCGCTGGCGGCGGCGCTGCTGCTGGCCATCGCGTGTGCCAACACGGCCAACCTGCTCCTGGCCCGAGCGGTGACCCGCCGCAGGGAGCTGGCGATCCGGCTGTCGGTGGGGGCGGGCCGCGCCCGACTGGTGCGGCAGCTTCTGACGGAGAGCGCGCTACTGGCCCTCGGCGGCGCGGCGCTGGGGCTCGTGCTGGCACGTTGGGGCACGGCGCTCGTCCCGGCCGTGGGGCTGCCGCCGCTGTCGTTCTTCGCACACGGGCGAGTGCTCGTGTTCGCCGTCGCTGCGGCGGTCCTGTGCGTCTTCTTGTTCGGCCTCGTTCCGGCTATAGCCGCGACGCGAACGGACCTGGCCGCCGCAGTGAAGGAAGGCGCCCGGGAGCGCGTGGACCCGCGCTCGCGGCTCCGTGGGACGCTCATGGTCATGCAGGTGGCGCTGGCAGTGCTGCTGCTGGTGGGCGCGGGACTCTTCGTGCACAGCCTGCGCAACGTGCATGCGATCCGGCCCGGACTGGACGTGGACCAGCTGCTCGTGGCTCGCGTCGACCTCGCCATCGCCGGCTACGACGACACCGCCGCCGCGGCATTCTTCGATCGCGCCGCCGACCGGCTGCGTCACCTCCCGGGCGTACGGGACGTCGCCATCGCGGCGACCACGCCGCTCTCTGGCCTATGGGCCCAGACGGCCTACTCGGTGCCCGACGGCACGTCGGGAACCGACAACGAAATGGACCTGCGCCAGATGGACCAGCTGCCCATTACGCTGCACGTGGGTCCGCGCTACTTCAGCACGGTGGGCACGCCTGTCCTCGCCGGACGTGGCTTCACGCAGGAGGACGACGACGGTCCCCCGGTCGTCGTGGTGAACCGTGCGTTCGCGGAATACGAGTGGCCGGGTCAGAACGCCATCGGCCACTGCGTGGACATCGGCTGGAAGGATGCCACGTGCTATCGCGTGGAGGGCGTGGTTCAGAACGCCCGGTACGTGAAGCTGGAAGAGGCGCCGCGCCGGGCCTTCTTCCTGCCCATCGAGCGAGATCCCGGTCAGTCGCGCCTCCTCCTCATCCGCGCCGACCACGACCCGGCCACGCTCGTGCCCGGCGTCCGCCAGGCCCTCGTCACGCTCGACCCGAAGCTGCCGTACGTCGACCTGAAAACGCTCACCGACGTGCTGCGGCCCCAGCTGCAGCCGCGGCGCCTGGGCGCATCCATGTTCGGCGTGTTCGGCCTGCTCGCGCTGCTGCTCGCCGCCGTCGGGCTCTACGGCGTCGTGTCCTACTCGGTCGCCCAGCGCACCTACGAGCTGGGCGTGCGCATGGCGCTGGGTGCGAACCGGGGCCAGGTGCTGCGCATGGTCGTGGGCCAGGGCGCCCGGCTCGCACTGGTGGGGCTGCTCATCGGCGCTGCGGGCGCGTTCGCGGCGACGCGCTTCGTCACACACCTGCTCTACGGCGTGAGCGCGACGGACCCGCTGACGTTCGTCGGCGTCGTCGTCGTACTGGGCACAACCGCCGGACTCGCCAGCTTCGTCCCCGCGCGCAGGGCCACCCGGGTCGACCCGCGCGTGGCGTTGCGGGGCGAGTGACCGGGACGGTAGCGGGCAACGGCATCCTTCAGCAAACGGGAAATCGAGCCCCCCATGTTGACGGCGTTGTGGAGCGATCTGCGGTACCGGCTGCGGGCCCTGTTCCGGCGCGAGGTGCTGGAGCGGGACCTGGACGCGGAGTTGCGCTACCACCTGGAGCGTGAGGCGGAGAAGTACGAGGCGGCGGGCATGTCGCCAGCGGAAGCGCGTCGTCGTGCACAACTGGCGTTCGGCGGGGTGGAGCGCGCGAAGGAGGAGGACCGTGACGCGCGCGGCACGCGGCTGCTGGAAACGCTGATGCGGGACGTTCGGTACGCCGCGCGGTCGCTGCGGCGGACGCCGTCCCTTCCGCTGGTGGCGATCCCGACGCTGGCGCTGGCCATCGGCGCGACAACGGCGCTCTTCAGCTTCGCGGACGCGCTCCTGCTCCGACCCCTGCCGGTGCGCGATCCGGATCGGCTGGTCACGCTGGTCCACGTGTCCGCGACCGACGCCGGGAGCTATGGCTCCTTCTCGTATCCGGACTACCTGGACCTGCGGGATGCCCGCCGGAGCGCGGGCGTGGACGACATTTCCGCGTACTCGGACATCCAGGTGGAGCTGGGCAACGGGCCGGACGCGGTGCCCGTCCAGGCGGCGATCGTCTCGGGCAACTACTTCTCGGTCCTGGGCGTGCAGCCACTGGTGGGCCGTACGTTCGCGCCGGAGGAAGGCTCCACGCCCGGCACGCACCCGGTCGTGGTTCTGTCCGAGGCGCTCTGGGTCGGCCGCTTCGGCGCCGACCGGTCGCTGATAGGGCGGTCGGTGACGGTGAACGGGCGCCCCTTCACCGTGATCGGGGTCGCGCCTCGCTCCACGCCGGCGCCCGACCTCTCATCCGCGCCCCGGCTCTGGGTGCCGTTGATGATGCACGACATCGTGATGCCCATGTTCAGGATTGGCGGGCTGGAGCTCTTCGGGAACCGGGGCACGCAGTGGCTCACGCTGTTGGGCCGCCTCCGCCCGGGCGCGACGCGGCAACAAGCCGACGTCGCCTTCGCCGCTCTGGCTCGTCGCGCGGCGGAGCTGTACCCCCATGCCGACAAGGGCTGGACCATCGCCGCCCTGCCGATGGGCCGCGCGCGGACGGGCCCGCCCGGCGCCAGTCCCCTACCCCACCTCACGATGCTCATGGCCGCCGTCATCGCCAGGGTGCTGCTCCTCGCCTGCGCCAACGTGGCCAACCTGCTGCTGTCGCGGGGCGTGGCACGGGAGCGGGAGATGGCCGTTCGCGCCGCCGTGGGCGCCGGGCGCGCGCGTCTCGTCGGCCAGCTGCTCACCGAGTCGCTGCTGGTGTCCATCCTGGGCGGCGCCGCGGGTGTATTGCTCGCGGGCTTGGCGGTGTCGGCCCTTCCGTCGCTGGGGCTGACGTCGGGCCTGCCGGCGCTGGACGTGCGCCTCGACGCCCGGGTGCTGGGCTTTGCCGTGTTGGCCACCGTGGTCGCGGGACTCGCTTCCGGGCTGGTCCCCGCGCTGCGCGCGTCCACGGCCGGCGTGGCCCGGGGGAGCGGCGTGTCTATCGGGCCGCAACGCGGCGGTCGTGACCGATTGCCCCTCCACCAGGCCCTGGTGGGTGTCCAGGTGGCCGTCTCACTGGTGCTGCTGGTGGGGGCGGGTCTGATGCTGCGCACCGTGTGGAATCTGCGCGCCATCCCGCTCGGGTACGACGTGCACAACGTGCGCATCGCACGGATCGACTTGCCGCAGAAGGGCTACGACGCCGGCGTACCCGGCACCGATGTGTCAGGCGAGGCGGACGGCGCGGCGTGGAAGCGCGTGGTCGAGAGCGTACGGGCGCTGCCGGGTGTGCGCGCGGCATCCGTGGCGGCCGTCGCACCCTTCGGGGTGTGGAACATGGCGAACGACTTCTTCCGGGACGATGCGAACGGCGCGCGCCCGGGGGACCGGTTCAACGTCGGCGTCAACGTGGTCGACGGCGACTATTTCGCCACCATGGGCGTCCGTCTCGTAGCCGGCCGCACGTTCAACGCCGGCGACGCGCATAGGCCAGGGGTCGCCGTGGTAAACCAGGCGCTGGCGTCGCGACTGTGGCCCGGGCGGAGTCCGCTGGGCATGCGCATCCGGCAGCGCGACCCGATGGATCCGGACCGTGCCGGCGAACCCATCGAGATCGTGGGCGTCGTGTCCGACGGCCGCTACTACCGCGCCTGGCGCCAGGCGGACCGGCCGTTCCTCTTCCTTCCCGTCTCGCAGCACCCGCAGCCGCGGATGTTCCTTCACGTGCGCGGCACGGCCGCCGGCGTGCCCGGCGACCCGGCTTTGCGCCGGGCGGTGTGGGCCGCGCAGCCGGGCTGGACCGTTGCCCCGGCGGAAGAGGTCGCGCAGGCCCGTGCCCAGGCCTTGGCCGTGGAGAGCGCCGGCGCTCGCCTCCTGACCCTCTTCGGCCTGCTGGCCGTCGTCATCGCCGCCATCGGCATTTACGGTGTCGTCTCCTTCAGCGTGAGCCGCAGGACCCGGGAGATGGGCGTCCGCATGGCGCTGGGCGCCCGCGCCGCGGACGTGCGGCGCAACGTCGTCGTCCGCAGCGCCGTGCCGATCCTGGCGGGGACAGCGTTGGGATTGGTGACAGCGCTGGGCCTGACCCAGTCCCTGTCCAGCCTGCTGTACGGCGTCAGCGCCACGGACGCGGCGACGTTCGCGGTTGTGACCACCCTACTCGTGGCAGTCGGGCTCCTCGCCAGCTTCGTCCCCGCGCGCCGGGCCACGCGCGTGGACCCGGTGGCGGTGATGCGCCAGGAGTAAGCGGCGCGACGCTGGCCCCCCGGAGTTCCGGACGTGTGTCGCTCGGCCCCGCCCGCCTGCGCTTGCCGCCACACCCGGCCACCCGCCCTCCCCGATCCCTCGGTCAGCAAGCACAGCACACCGAGGGTGACCCCGGCAACGTCCGGGCGGTTATTGAAGGTCGGGCGGCGTACCGGCCCGACGACCCGGTCGAGGGAGTCCAGCCGATGCAGAACCCCGTAACGCTCCTCTTCAGGGCGTTGCTGCTCTTCGTGCGTAACCGCGTGCACTTCCGCGGGGCGGACGGCGTGGAGATCGAGGACCGCGGCGAGCGGTTCCGGGGCTTCCGTCGGGTCGTGGTGGATGCGCCCGAACGACCGCCTCCGCGCGCTACCTTCCGTGTCCGGTTCGCCTTCCGGAACCTGTCGCCGGCGGCCAATCGCCGTCTCTCCCTCATCCCCATTCCGTTCATTGTGGCCCAGCCTGGCTTCCGGTCGAAGACTTGGCTGCTAGGCGAGACCACGGGCGATTTCATGGGGTGGTACGAGTTCGACACGGTGGAGGCGGCGCAGGCGTACAGGGCTTCGCTGCCCCTTCGCATGATGCGGCGGCGGGCGGCGCCGGGCTCGCTGACGTACGCCGTGACGGTCACCGTGTCGGGCCGCGCGGAGCAACCGGGATCCTACGGCGCAGGGCAACCCAGATCGTACGGGATGGGCCAACCGAAGCCGTACGGCGCAGGGGAACCGAGGCCGCGGGGCGCGGAGGGAAAGGAGCCGTGATGATCGACCGACCGACGATTTTGGTGGCCGGAGCGACCGGGTCCATCGGTGGTGCAGCCGCGCTGGCGCTGGCGAAACGCGGCGCCGACGTCGTCCTGCTCGGGCGCCGGCCGGACAGGCTGGAGGCCAGGGCAAGCCGCATCCGCACCGAGCTGGCCGCAGGCGACAGCGTGGCCGCAGGCGACAGCGTAGAGGCGGACGACGGCATGGCCACGGACATCGCCACGCTGGTCATCGACTTCGCGGACATGGCATCCGTGCGGCGCGCCGCCGCCGAGGCCCTCGAGCGGTTCCCCCGCCTCGACGGCCTGGTGCTGTCGGTGGGAGCGTACCTGGAGGGCGGCCCGAACATCCTGCCAGACGGCCACGAGGCCATGTTCGCCACGAACGTCATGGGCCCGTTCCTGTTCACAGAGCTGCTGTTGGATCGGCTGGCGCAGTCGGGCGGGCTGGTGCTGCACGTGATCGCGCCGTTCGAGAAGGAGATCGACTGGAACGACCTGGAGAGCATTGAGCACCACGGGACCATGACGGCCTACAACAGAACGAAGGTGTTCAACCGGGCCATCGCGGGGGAGACGGCGCGGCGGTACGCGGGGAGGATCTCGTCAGTGGCCTTCAACCCCACCTACGTCATCGACAAGTCGGACCCGACCCTGGCCGACCGCTGGCCCACGGGGTTCATGGGGTTCTGGTGGAAGTTGATGACGCTGCTGTTCGCCAGGAAGCCCGCGGTCGCCGGTGAGCCCATCGCACGGCTGATGCTGAGGCACGACGACCGCGCCGCCCTCAACGGCGCCCTGTTCAGGCTGGACAGACGAATCCGGAAGCCCGACCGGGCCATGAACGACGAGGCCATGGGCGGGAAGCTGTGGGACGAGCTGGTCGTCCGCACGAGGGCGGCGGTATGACGGCGCCCTCCGATCGGAGGTCGTCATGAGCCTGTCCAACCGGACGTGCATCGTCACCGGGGCCAACACCGGCCTCGGGTTCCACGTCGCGAAGGGACTCGCGGCCCGGGGCGCCGACACCACGCTGCTGTGCCGGAGTCGGGAGAAGGGCGAGCGGGCCGTGCAGGCGATCCGGGCGGCGCTGCCCGACGCGTCGGTGGCCCTGGCGGTCTGTGACCTGTCATCCCTGCGGTCGGTCCGGGACTTCATCGCCCACTTCAAGGCGACCCACGCCAGCCTCGACCTGCTGTACAACAACGCGGCCGTGATGAAGTCGAAGCGCACCACCACAGAGGACGGCTTCGAGATGATGTTCCAGGTCAACTACCTGGCCGCCTTCGTGCTCATGACGTCGCTCCTCGGGCTGCTGAGGAACGGCTCGTCGCCGGGCATCATCAACAACGGGCGGCCGTCGGCGAAGCTGCGCCTGGACCTGGACGACCTGCAAGCCAAGAAGCGCTACGGCATGTACCGGTCCTTCTTCAGGACGAAGCTCTGCCTCGTCTTCGCGACGATGGAGCTCGCCAGGCGGCCGGAGCGCGACGGCGTCGCCGTGACCATGGTCGATCCCGGGACCTTCAAGTCGGAGCTGGTGCGGGACGTCAAGCTCGGGGCGTGGTTCAAGAACCTCCTGTCCAGCCCGGTGGAGAAGGCCGCCGGGAATATTCTGTACCACACCGACCCGGCCGCAATGGCGAGCCGGAACGGGAAGGTGTTCCGGGAGCAGAAGGAGTACCCGGTGCCGGAGTATTGGCAGGAGGCAAGCGTGGCGCAGCGCCTGTGGTCCCTGACGGAATCCATGCTGGAAGGCCGGGCGCACTGAACGCCGGGGCAAGCATGAAAGCCATGACATGCAGGAAATACGGATCCCCCGACATCCTGCGCCTGGAAGAGGTCGACAAGCCGGTCCCCCGCCCCGGCGAGCTGCTGGTGCGGGTGAAGGCGTCGTCGGTGAACGCCGTCGACTGGCACTTCCTGCGGGGCAAGCCGATCCTGGTCCGCCTCCAGTACGGCTTCCTGCGACCGAAGAACACGATCCTCGGCTACGACTTCGCCGGCACCGTGGACGCCGTGGGCGACGGGGTCATGCGCTTCCAGCCGGGGGACGACGTGTTCGGCGGCACCGGTTTCGGCCTGGGCGCGTTCGCGGAATACGCCCGTGCTCCGGCGGACGGCTTCGTGGCCCGGAAGCCGGACAACGTCACGTTCCAGCAAGCCGCCGCGGTGCCCGGGGCGGCCGTCGCGGCGCTCATCGGGCTGCGGGAACGCGGTCGTGTACAAGCGGGACAGACAGTGCTGGTCAACGGCGCGTCCGGCGGTGTGGGCACGTTCGCCGTGCAGATCGCGAAGTCGTTCGGCGCGGAGGTCATTGGCGTGTGCAGTACCCGGAACGTGGACATGGTGGAGCGGCTCGGGGCAAGCCACGTCGTCGACTACACCCGGGACGACTTCACGCGGGCCGGCGAGACGTACGACCTGCTGATGGATAACGTGGGCAACCGGACGGTGCCGGACATGCTGCGCGCGGTGCGTCCCGGCGGCACCGTTGTCGTCGTGGGCTTCACCAGCATGCGGCTCATGCTCCAGCAGTCCATCCGGGGCCCGGGCGCGGCGAAGGCCCGGGGCATCACCTGGTCGAAGCCGGCGTCCGAGGAGCCGGGGTCGGAGCACGCCGATACCCTGAAGCATCTCCTGGAGACCCGGCGGATCGTGCCGGAGATCGAGGCGACGTACCCGCTGGAGGAGCTGCCGGCCGCAATGCGCCGCTTCGAGACCGAGCACTCGCGTTCGAAAATCGTGGTCACGATGTGAGGGACGTGAAAGCCATGGCGCAGGACCGTGGGGTCCTTTCGACGCGCTCGCCCCTGTTTTCTGCGGGGCCCGGGGTCGTCTTCCGGCTCCTGGAAGAGAGCTATGCTGCGTTGCTTCCGCTTCTCCCTTCGGAGAAGAGGGCCGAGCTGGTTCGTGACTGGAAGGCCTATGACGCGGCCATCACGGAAGAGCGGGAGACCATCGGAGCGGCCGGGTTTCTTTCCTGGTCGGGCGAGAGTCTCGTGGGCTTCTCCTCCTGGGACCCGAGGGGCTACCCCGTCGTGGGGATCGGGCACAACTGCATAGCTCCGGGATTCCAGGGGAAGGGGCTCGGGACGCTCCAGATGAGAGAATCCCTCTCCCAATTGGCCGTGGCCGGATTTCGCATGGCGCGGGTTCGGACCGACGAACATCCCTTCTTCACCTCTGCGCTGCGGATGTATGAGAAATGCGGGTTCCGGGTCGTCGACACGGAGCCGGGGTTCCTGCTTCCCGGGTACCGGACGGTTGTCCTCGAACGAGGACTGGCCCGATCATGAGCGTTCACGTCCCGGGCGATCTCGGCGTCCCCGTGCGGCCTGGTTGGTGGGGTAGTTCAGCGACACGCCCTGCGCAGACCCGCCGCAAGCGGCACGGATCGTTTCGCCAGATCGAAGAAGCCCCGATTGCCGTTGGTCAGGATCGCTGCCGCCAGGTTGGTGCGATAGTCACCGAACGCGAAGCAGGAGAGGCCACCCGGATGACCGAAACATCCTCCGGTGTTCCACCACCCGAAGATCGTCGTGAACCACGCCCCGACGATGAATCCCCGGCCGACCGCGGACAGGGCGTTGCTGCTTCTGTCCCACCCGGTGAAGTTGCGAGTGGTGTATCTCCTGAGCGTGCTCTCCGAGATCAACCTGCGGCCCGTCCGGGTGACACCGCCGGCGACCAGGAATTCGTAGAACGCCGCCAGGCTGGCTGCGTCGGTCACCAGACTCACGGCCGGATTCAAGGATTCCAATTGGGCCGCCGAGTTGTTCCTCGATTCGAAATCCGCCGCGACGTCGATGCCGCCGACCACGAGCTTCTTCTTTCCGAGCCAGTACGACCAAGCCAGCGAGTCGGGCGCCCGGCCGGCGAGCCCGAAGCGGAGATCGGGCAGTCCCAGAGGCTCCGCGAGCTCTGCGGTCACGAAGTCTGGGAGGAGCCGTCCGTCCACGCGCGACACGACCTCCGACAGGATCCAGCCGTACTCGTAGGGCATGTAGGCGAAGGTGCCACGCCTGAACGTCGGTGTGGCCTCGGTCAGTTGGCGCAGGACAGCAGGCCGGTCCCGCCACAGCTCGGGACTGGCGACCAGGTCCGGCAGGAGGATGCCCGCCCGATGAGTCAGGACGTCGAGGACGGTGATCTCTCCCTTCCCGTGCGCCTCGAATCCCGGGATGATCGTGGCCACCGGTGCGCGCGGGTCGAGCTGCCCGCGGTCCTCCAGCATTGCGATGGCGACCGCCGCCAGAGGCTTGCCTGCGGAGAGGACGGGAAACGGCGTTCGTATTTGCACCGTGGCGCGCACCGGCTCGCTGCCGCTCCGCATACCGCGGGCAATGCCAGATGCTTCGTCGACCAGTAGTCGCCCGGCTCGCCGGACCGCGATCTGGCCCCCGGGGAAGGCCCCGGAAGCCTGCTGACGGCGGAAGCGATTCACGACCCCGCCCAGCAGCACTCCGTCGACGTTCGCCTCGCCTGCATCCACCGGGCGCTCGTGGGGAAACGTCATCGGTCAGCGCCTCCAAGCCGGTACGAAAGGCAAGGTAGGACGGGCGTCCCGAACCGGGCAAGCGAGGACGAAAGGGGAAATGTGCCATGCAAGCCATCGTGCAGGACCGCTACGGCCCGCCGGGCGAGGTGCTGAGACTGGGCGAGGTGGACGTGCCGACCGTCGGGGACGACGAGGTCCTGGTGCAGGTCCACGCCGCGGCCATCCACCCGGGCGACTGGATGATGGTGACGGGACGGCCGTACCTGGTGCGCCCCATGTTCGGGCTGCCCCGGCCGAAGAAGAGGACGCCCGGCTTCGACGTGGCGGGCGTCGTGGAGGCCGTGGGCACGGCCGTGACGGAGCTCCAGCCCGGCGACGAGGTCTTCGGCCAGTGCGGCGGCAGCTGCGCCGAGTACGTGGCGGTGGCCCCGCGTCGTCTGGCCCTGAAGCCGGCCAACCTGTCCTTCCAGCAGGCGGCAGCGTGCCCCATCTCCGGCGACGCGGCCCTCCGTGCACTGCGGGACGCCGGCCGGGTAAAGCCGGGTCACAGGGTGCTCATCAACGGCGCGTCGGGCGGCCTGGGCACTTTCGCGGTGCAGATCGCCAGGTCCATGGGCGCCGAGGTGACCGGCGTGTGCTCCACCCGGAACGTGGAGCTGGTCCGGTCCCTGGGTGCCGACCACGTGGTGGACTACACCAGCGAGGACGTCACCCGCAGTGACCGGCGCTACGACTTCATCCTGGACAACGTGGGCAACCGGTCCATGGCCGCGTTCCGGCGCATGGTGGCGCCGGGCGGCCGCTTCGTGCCCAACAACGGAACTTCGGGCGGCCGCTGGGTCGGCACGCTGGGCCGCACGCTGGGGGCGCTGGCCCTGTCGGCCGTCGCGCCCCGGCAGGGGCGGCCCTTCGTGGCGCTGGGCGAACAGTCGGATCTGCTGGTCCTGAAGGAGCTGCTGGAGTCCGGGAAGGTGGCGCCGGTCATCGACCGAACCTACCCACTGGCCGAGGTACCTGAGGCGTTCCGGTACCTGGAGCAGGGGCACGCGCGGGGGAAGGTGGTGATCGGGGCGGGGGAGTGAGGCGACGGCCCGTTCAACGCGACGTGTCGACGTCGCCGAAACACATCCTTGAACGGTCGGCCATCGCTCTGGCGCAGCGTCTGGCCGTGGCGCAGTCCGCTGGCAGCGAACGCCTGCGTTGGTGTTGATGGACGAACGCGGCCGCACAGGCTATGTTCTCTGCCCGTTCAGCAGCGGACCGTCCATGGAATTCCCCGTCCCATGGCTTCCTCCACATACTCGAGCCCCAGGAGAAACCGGCAGATGGGCGAGACCATCCCAGTCGTAATCATCGGCGCCGGGCAGGCGGGCCTGGCCGTCAGCTATCTCCTGACCCGGGCCGGCGTCCCGCACACCGTGCTGGAGCGGGGCGCCATCGGCGAGTCCTGGCGGTCCCAGCGCTGGGATTCGTTCTGCCTCAACACGCCGAACTGGGCGAACAACCTGCCGGGCCTGGAGTTCAACGCAGACGCGCCCGACGCGTTCGAGCACCGCGACGTGCTTGTCTCATACCTCAAACGGTACGCCGACACGTTCGATCTTCCCGTGCGGCAGCACACGCCGGTCACGCGCCTGGAGAAGCTCTCGACGGGCGAGTACGTCGTCCATACCGGGACCGGGACGCTGCGCGCCAGGGCCATCGTGCTGGCCAACGGCAGCATGAGCAGGCCCCGCGTGCCCGAGATGGCCCGGGAGCTGGCCAGCGGCATCCTCAGCATCCCGGCCGGATCCTACAGGAGCGCGGACGCCCTCCCGGATGGCGCGGTGCTGGTGGTCGGGACCGGCCAATCCGGCTGTCAGGTCGCGGAGGATCTGCTCCGGAATGGCCGGAAAGTCTTCCTGAGCGCAAGCCGTGTCGCACGCGTGCCGAGGGCGTACCGTGGTCGGGACATCGTCACCTGGATGAGGGACGTGGGTCTTTGGGACGACCGGGTGGACGAGCTCGAGGACCCTTCGACCCAGTTCGCTGCGCAGCCGCAGGTGTCCGGCACGGACGGAGGCCACACGGTCAGCCTGCAGTCCCTCGCCCGCGACGGCGCCACCTTGCTGGGCCGGGTGACCGCCATCCGTGGAAGCAGCATCACGCTCCGGGGCGATCTCCTGGAATGCATCGCCTTCGCCGACGAGAAGTCGCAGTTCTACAAGACGGCGATCGACAAGTGGATCGATGATCACGGCGTCGCCGCGGAACCTGCACGCGCGGATCCGGGTGAACCGCCTCTCCCGGACCTGGGAGGGTCGGACCGGCTGCGGGAGCTGGATCTCCGGGCCGAAGGCGTGGGCTCCGTCATCTGGTGCACCGGCTTCGACGCCGACTGGAGCTGGGTGGAGGTCGACGTCTTCGACGAAGAGGGCCGCCCCCGGCACCAGGAGGGCGTCACCGACGCGCGCGGCCTCTACTTCGTCGGCCACCCCTGGCTCTCCAGGCGCAAGAGCGGAATCCTCTATGGTGTGACCGACGACGCGGAACGAATCGTCGATCACCTTCTTCGAGAGCTGACGCCGGCGGAAGCCAACTGAGCCAGGGCTCTGCCCGGTGGGGCTACACCCTGAGCCGTGCGGTCCTCAGGCCGATCGCCGTGGCGACGACGATGAGAAGAAGGCCGATGAGCTCGCCACCGGGCGAGTCATCGAACTCCGAGAAGACCATAGCGGCGCCGCCGAGTGCGGCCATGGCGACGATTCCGAGAACGGTGAAAAAGCTCGCCAGCGAGGGTTTCAGCAGATCTCCCGTCTCCCTGTCTCCCTGTCCCCCCATCACCGGAGCGCGCCCGCCCTCCGAGCCTCGCGCAACCTCCTCATCGCCCAGATCCCCAGCACCGGCCCTACCGCCAGCATGCTGAACGCGGGCCCCCACCCTACCCGGCTGGACACCTCGACGGTCAGCCAGATGGAGAACGCGGTGAGGCCGAAGCCCAGCGACGTCTGGAGCGTGAGCCCGGTCCCCACCGCGTGGCGCGGCGTCACTTCGGTAACGAGTGCACTGAACTGAGCCGAGTCCGCCACCACGAAGAACCCCCAGACGAGGGCGAGGGCCACCAGGATGGCGGGCGGCAGGAAGGTGAGCCAACCAATGACGAGGGCAATGGCACCGCTGGCCATCATGGCGGCACTGGCGACCCGCTCCCTGCCCCAGCGGTCGGCCCAGACGCCGGCGACGACGGCGCCGGCCCCACCGACGGCGATGGCGCCGAAGCCCACCAGGCCGCTGAGCATGAGCGCCCGGGCTTCAGAGGCGCCGCGCCCCGCGAAGTACGTCATGAAGAAGTGGCTGACCAGCGCCCACATGGCGTACAACTCCCACATGTGGCCCAGGTACCCGCCGATGGCCAGCCGGCTGGGCCGGTGGGCGAGCACGCGGCCCACCAGCTTCCAGTCGAACGGCCGCCGCTCGAAGGGGAAGGGTCCGTCGCGGTAGCCGAGCTCCACGAGGAGGGTGGCGACGACGGCGCCGGCCGAGCCGGTGAGGACGACGAACCCGAGGCCGGCGGTGTGGAACGCGCTGACGAGGTAGGGCGTCGCCTTGCCCACGGTCAGGGCGCCGACGACGGTGCCGATGGCCATGCCGCGTGCCGACTTGAACCATGTCGCGACCATCTTCATGGCGGGCGGGTAGACGCCGGCCAGGAAGAACCCGACGAGGAACCGTCCGACAAGGGCCACGCCGAACCCGGGCGCGACGAGCAGGGACGCATTGGCGAGGGCTCCGGCCAGGGCGGACAAGGCCATGTACCTGCGCGCGGGCAGGATGTCGGCGAGGTTGAGGACGGCGGCGAACGCGGTGCCGGCAACGAAGCCGAGCTGGACCGTCGTCGTGAGCCAGCCGGCCTGCACGGCGTCCAGGGCCCAGCGCACTTCGAGCTGGGGCGCGACGGCGCTGGCGGTGAACCAGAGGGACATGCCCAGCAGCTCCGCGAGGGAGAGCAGGGCGAGCATCACCCAGCGCGAGCCGTTGGAATCTGCCGGGGGTGTTTCAGTAGTCCGTGCGCCGTCGGCCGAAACGGCATGTCCGGTCGCCTGCGTTGACATGGTGTCGTCAGCCATCGATCATGCTCTTGCCTCTGTTGGGGGAGGCGAAGCCTGAAAGGGTGCCCGTGATTGCAGTCGTCACGTTCCGCGTCAAGCCCGACCTTGTTCGACGAACGCGCCTCGGTTTCTCGTCATTCGTGGGCGCGATCGCCGTCGTGTTGCTTGCCACCTCTTTCACAACGCCGCTCGGCGCACAGGGCTTCGTGCCCGACCTTTCGGAGAACTGGCGCTGGGTCGACTACGATGCCGATTCCGGATTGCCGCCCGGCCGGGTCCGGAACGTCATCGAGGTGAACGGCGTTCCCTGGGTCCTTACGGACGAAGCCGCGGCATACTATGACGGTTTCCTGTGGAACCCCGCGGACTCCACCATCGGCCTGCCGCCGGGTCGGATCACGGCGCTGACGGCGGGACGGGCATCCGATCTGCTCGTCGTCGTCGGCGGCCGGGTGTTCGCCGGCGACCAGAACGGCTTCGCTCCCGTGCTGCTGCCGTCGTCGCTCAACGGATGGACGATCGTACGCGCATTCCCGCTCGACGCGCAATCCCTGTTGCTTTCGGTACGCGACACGGAGACGGGTGCGCAACAGATGGTGCGGGTGAGCGGTGGCTCCGTAGAGGCGGTGGAGCCATCCGGGCCGGTGCAGGCCGGCGGCACGGCCATGTGGCAGACGCGGTCCGGACGCATCTGGGCGCAGACCCGGGCGGGGCTGGAGCTGCTGGACGGGGGCCACTGGCGGCTGTTCTACCCGGTTCCGCGTGACCCGGTGCGGTGGGTGGCGGAGGTCCACGACCAGGCGACTGGTGGGGGCCTCGCCACGATCAACGGCAGCTTCTCGGCGAACGAGCTGGTGGTCTGGAGCCCGGAGGAGGAACCCACCCCGGTCACGCGGGAGAGCCGGGACATGGTCGTGTCGGCCGACGTCCTGTCCAATGGCGCCGTGGTGGTGATCTACGAAACCGGTGATGTGCGGATCCGTCGCGCGGGCAGCTGGGACGTCCTGGACCTGCCGCGGGATCGGGAGGAGGGGGTCTACTTCGTCCGGGAGACGAGCGACGGCGACTTGTGGTTCGGCTCGGGCTCGTCCTTGCACCGGTTCCGTCGGACCCTCGACCGCTGGATGACGATCCGCTACCCGTTCCCCGATCCGCGCAACCGAATCAATGGTATCCTGCTGGCGCACGACTCCACCCTGTGGCTGGCGACCAGCGGCGGCGTGGGCCACCTGGGGCGCGGCGCGCCCGTCGACTGGTACCGGGAGCTCGGTGGCGTGAAGGACCCGGTCATCACGGGCGTCGCCGAGGACTCGGCCGGCGGCATCTGGGTCTCCAGCGGGCATTCGTTCACCGGGGCCTACCGATGGAACGGTCACAGCTGGCGCCACTTCGGACCTGCCGATGGATTGCGGGGCGGCCGCATCCATCGGATCTTCGAATGTGGAGGCGTCCTGTGGTTCGCGGGTCTGGGCGGGTCTGACTTCGCCCGCGGGCCACCGTCCAACGGGGGCGTGTACGAATACGCCGACGGCCACTTCACGGCGTGGCGGGACCCGGACGGCAGTCTGGCCGCCGGCACCGAGGCGGTCGCCTGCATGCCCGACGGGACGCTCTGGTTCGGGAGCCGCGACGGCCTGACCAGCTTCCATTCCGGGGAATGGAGTCATGTCGGAGCCGCGCAGGGCCTGGGGCGTGGCGTGGCGCGGGCGGTCTTCACGCTCGCGGTGGACTCCGCGGGGCGGCTCTGGTTCGGCCACGGTCCGTACGCCCCGGGCCTGGGCACGCTCGATCCGGATGGCACGGTCCGATACGTGCCGCTGCCCGCGACCGGGATGGAGCCGCACGTCTGGGGCTTCCACGTGGACGGCAGCGCGCTGTGGGTCGCGACCAACGTCGGTGCGGGCCGGTTGGAGCACGGGGTCTGGGCATGGTTCGACGCCCGCGTCGGCCTCGCCACGGCGAACGTGTGGCCCATCGAGTCGGACGGCTCCCGCATCCTGATGGGCACGGAAGGCGGTGGGCTCGCCATCCTGACGCGCGACGAGGAGCGGCAGCCGCCGCCGCGCATCCAACTGGTGCCACCGGTGGTGCAGGGCGGCGTCGCCCGTCTGTCCTGGCAAGCGACCGCATACGAGGGAAGCATTCCCTCGGCGGATGTCCTGACGCGGTCCCGCCTGGACGGCGGACCGTGGTCCTCGTGGACCCGGAATCGGAGCCTGCTCCTGACGGGACTGTCGCCCGGCAGACACGTCGTGCACCTCCAGGCGAAGGGCCTGTTCGGCCAGTTCGACCCGGACGGCGCTTCGGTACCGGTCGTGGTCGCGGAGCCCCTCTTCCTGCGGCCCGCCTTTGCCATCCCCGTGGCCGTGCTGCTCTCCGCGTTGCTGATCCTCGCCGCGTTCTACTCCCGCCATCGCCGCCGCAACGAAGCGGCGCTGCGGGCGAGCGAGGCCCGCCTACGCACCCTGGTGGAGAACGCACCCGAGGCCATCGCCATCTACGACGCGGAACACGACCGCTTCGTGGATGTCAACAGCAACGCGACTCGCCTCTTCGCTCGGAACCGCGAGGCCATCGTGAACGCACCGCTCACGACGCTGCTCTCGCCCGGCTCCGGCGGTGATGTGAGGACGACGTCGGACGCCCTCGGCGCCCTCGCCCACGCGAGCCTGCGCGGCGCCGTCCGGCGGGAGTGGGCCGTTCGCCTGGCGAACGGCGAGCAGGTCCCCTGCGAGGTCTACGTCGTGCCGCTGGCCGGTGAGGGAGGCCACCTCTTCCGGGTCAGCCTGTTCGACATCCGGGAGCGTCGGGAAGCGGAGCAGCGCCATGACGAGCTGCAGGCCAGGCTCCGGCAAGCACAGAAGCTGGAGGCGGTGGGCCAGCTCACCGGCGGTGTTGCCCACGACTTCAACAACCTGCTGACGGTGATCCAGGGCAACCTCGAGCTGCTGCTGGAAGGCACCCCACCGGACGATGAGTCGGCCATGTTCGCCAGCGAGGCGCGGCAGGCGGCCCTGCGCGGCTCCATGCTCACGCAGCGGCTGCTGGCGTTCTCGCGGAAGCAGACGCTGGCGCCGAAGGTGGTGCCGCCCGGAACGATCATCGAGGACATGATGCCCCTGCTCCGCAGCACGATCCCGGAGACCATCAAGATCATCACCGAGGGTCCGTCGGAGCCCTGGCCCGCTCGTGTCGACCCGCACCAGCTCGAATCCGCCATCCTGAACCTGGCGATCAACGCCCGGGACGCCATGCCGACAGGCGGCACGTTGACGATCCGGACCCTGAACGTGGCCGGGGACGAGGCGTCCCTGCCCGTCGGGCTGGCAGGCTCCGACTGGACCGTCATCGAAGTGTACGACACGGGCACCGGCATGGAACCGGAAATTGCCGAGCGGGCCTTCGATCCGTTCTTCACCACCAAGGACGTGGGCAAGGGCAGCGGCCTCGGCCTCAGCATGGTGTACGGCTTCGCGCGCCAGTCGGGCGGCGAGCTGGTGCTGGAGAGCACGCTGGGCCAGGGCACCGTGGTGCGCATGTACTTCCCGCGCTGGATGGACTGAAAGGTCCAACGAACGAGTTCGAGTTCGAAGTCGAATTCGAGTTCGAGATCGACGTGTGCAAGGCAGGCTCCTGCGGCCTATCTTCCTGCATTCTCTTCCACGATCCGGAGGTGATCTTGCCGACCCGACCCATGCCTTCCCGTCCGTTCCTGCGGTCGTTGCCGGTGCTGGCCTCCTCGGCTGCCGCCATCCTGGTGCCCGGCGTCACCACCCTCGCGCCAGCGGCCGCGGTCCTGGCTCCCACACCCGGGGCGGCCCAGTCCTTCACCCTCGAGCAGGTCATGTCCTCGCCCATGCCGTCGGGGCTGGTGAGCGCGCCGGCCACGGGCGCAGTGGCGTGGGTGCAGGACGCGGAGGGCGTGCGCAATATCTGGGCGGCGTCGGCGCCGGACTACCGGGGCCACCAGGTGACACACTACACGGAGGACGACGGCCAGAGCGTGGGCGGCCTCATGTTCACGCCAGACGGCGCGTCCATCGTGTACGTGCGGGGCGGCGCGCCCAACAGGGCGGGCGAGCTGCCGAACCCGCGCAGCTTCGCCCAGGGCGTGACCCGGGACATCTGGATCGTGCCGGCGGCCGGGGGAGAGCCCAGCAAGCTGGCCAGCGGCGCGCCGGGCGCCATCTCGCCGAAGGGCGATGTCGTCGTGTACTCCAGCCACGGCGACGTGTGGTCCGTGCCGCTGGACGGCTCGGCGGAAGCGAAGCGGCTGTTCACGGTGCGTGGCGGGCCGGGCTCGTTCACGTTCTCACCCGACGGGTCCATGCTGGCGTTCGTCAGCCGGCGGCAGTTGCACAGCCTGGTGGGCGTGTACCTGTTCGCCGCCGATTCCATCGCGTGGATGGATCCAGGCACATACGACGACGGCTCGCCCGCCTGGTCGCCGGACGGCAAGCAGATCGCGTTCATCCGGCGCTTCCCCGACCCGGACCACATGATCTTCACCCCGGAACGGACCGGCGTGCCGTGGTCCATCCGCGTGGCGGACGTGGCGACGGGCCGGGGCCGGCAGGTGTGGCGCGCGAAAGCGGGCGTGGGCAGTGTGTTCCGCGGCGTGAACGGCGACAACCTGTGGTGGGGCGCCGGCGACCGGCTGGTCTTCCCGTGGGAGGGCAACGGCTGGCTGAACCTGTACTCGGTGCCGGCGGCCGGCGGCGACGCCAGGCCGCTGGCCACCGGTGAGTTCGAGGTGCAATGGGTAGCCATGACGCCCGACCGGCGCGAGATGATCTTCGACTCCAACCAGGGCGACATCGACCGCAAGCACATCTGGCGCGTGAGCGTGGCCGGCGGCACGCCGAAGGGCGTGACCACGGGGCACGGCATCGAGTGGTCGGCGCGGGTGACCCACGACGGCGCGGTGGCGTTCCTTGCCTCCGGCGGCACGACGCCGGCGCACGCGATGATCATGACGACGAGTGGCGGCCTGCGGGCGCTGGACGCCGATTGGCTGCCGTCATCGTTCCCGAAGAATGAGCTGGTGGCGCCGCAGCAGGTCATCTTCTCGGCGGCCGACGGGCTCATGATCCACGGGCAACTGTTCCTGCCGAAAGGCATGAAGAAGGGCGAGAAGCACCCGGCCATCCTGTTCTTCCACGGCGGCTCCCGGCGGCAGATGCTGCTGGGCTTCCACCACAGCGGCTACTACCACAACGCGTACTCCATGAACGAGTACCTGGCGAGCCGCGGCTTCATCGTCCTCTCCGTGAACTACAGGAGCGGCATCGGCTACGGCATGAAGTTCCGCGAGGCGCTGAACTACGGCGCGGCGGGCGGCTCGGAGTTCAACGACGTCATGGGCGCCGGCGCGTACCTGCGCAGCCGCGACGACGTGGACCCGAAGAAAATCGGCCTGTGGGGCGGGTCGTACGGCGGCTACCTGACCGCCATGGGCCTGTCCCGGGCGTCGGACATGTTCGCCGCGGGCGTTGATCTGCACGGCGTGGAGGACTGGAACGTCGTCATCAAGAACTTCGTGCCCAGCTACGACAAGGCGCAGCACCCCGAGTTCGCCAAGCTGGCCTTCCGCTCCTCGCCCATGGCCAGCGTGGACACGTGGCGCTCGCCCGTGTTGTTCATCCAGGGCGACGACGACCGCAACGTCCCGTTCACCGAGACCATCACCCTGGCACACGCGCTGGCGAAGCGCGGCGTGCACTACGAGGAGCTGGTCTTCCCGGACGAGGTGCACGGGTTCCTCATGCACTCCAGCTGGCTCAAGGCCTACCACGCGGCGGCGGACTTCTTCCAACGGATGCTGGTGGAGGGGCAGGCGGAGCGGGCAAGGGCCCGGTGGGAGCCCTGATCGAAGTGTCCGGGCGCTCTCGACATCGAATTCGAGTTCGAGTTCGAATTCGAGCTCGAGGGGTTTCGACGGCGTTCGCCGTATTGCTGGCTTCTGCGTGCTCGAAGGCGGTGCCGGCGAATCCGGCGGGGTTCCGCACGCTCTTCTCGCAGGGGGAGACCATCCAGCAGTTTCTGGCGGCGGCGGACTTCCGCAAGAACGAATGGCAGGCGACGTACCGCAATGCCACCGTCCCGGACTCTGTGCTGGCGCGTGCGCGTGCAGTGCCGGGCACCTGGCGGTTGCTCGTCGTGGCCGCCGACTGGTGCCCCGATTCCTACCACATCGTCCCGTACCTCGCGCGACTCGCGGAGCAGGTGCCGGGGCTCCGGTTGCGGCTGGTCGACACCGGGCCGGGCAAGGCCGTCATGGACGCCTACCGGACGCCGGACGGCCGCGCGGCGACGCCGACGGTGCTGATCCTGGATCCGGACTTCCGGGAGCAGGGCTGCATGGTCGAGCGGCCGACCGCCCTGGAGAAGATCTACCTGGCCCATCGGGCGAAGGGCGAGAGCAACGCGGAGGCCCACGAGGAGGCGATGGCGTGGTATGACCGGGATCAGGGGCGGTCGACGCTGTCGGAGATCGTGGACCGGCTGGCGGCGGCCGCCGCGGGCTCGCCCGTGTGCCCCGCGCAGTCGCACCGCTGACTGCACCACCGGACCACCGTGGGCCCGACCCGCCGTCGACCGGACCGGGTACGGCCCCTCACGAAGCCGGCCCCGGCAGTGTCACTGCCGGGGCCGGTTCTCGCTCGGCGCCACTCACTCGCTACTCCTCCCCCCAGTCTTCCTCCCGGGGAGACGCCTCCTTGGAGCCCGGCATGTCCTGCAACGCGGTTATCGGCCGCATGCCGTACACCGCCGCGTCCGGCCATTCCGATGGTGGACGTGCACCGAACACGCGATGGTAACGGAATCGAGGACCCAGACGGGATCTGCGGAGCGTGCCGGCGTCGGCGTTGGGGGACGAAGCGCGATCACGGGGCGCACCTGGCCGGGTCGTCGTCATGGCTACACTCCTCTGCTCGGGTAGCCATTTGTATAGTGTACAATATCACCCGAGAGTGGAAGCCCCCCGGACGCCTGAGCGCCATCCTTCGCACAACCACGGGAAGCCCGCTGCGGGTCCGTCGCCGGAGGCGATCGACGATCGACGATCACTCCCCGATGGTCAACTTCTCAATGACGACGTCCTCGCGGGGACGGTCACCCGCGCCCGTCGCGACGGCGCCGATGGCGCGCACGACGTCCATGCCATCCACGACGCGGCCGAAGACGGCGTGCTTGCCGTCCAGCCACGGCGTGGGGGCGAGGGTGATGAAGAACTGCGAGCCGCCCGTGTTCGGACCCGCGTTGGCCATGGACAGGACGCCGGGCGCGTCGTGTTTGAGCTCCGGGTGGAACTCGTCGGGGATGGTGTAGCCCGGCCCGCCGCGGCCGGTGCCCTGCGGATCGCCGCCCTGGATCATGAAGCCGTCGATGACGCGGTGGAAGACCACACCATCGTAGAAGTTCTTCTCCGTCAGGTCGACGAAGTTCTTCGTGGTGGTGGGAGCGCGTTGTTCGAACAACTCGATTTTGAAGGTACCGTGATTGGTTTCGAATGTGGCAGTTCGGTTGGGCATGTCAGCTCCTTTGGTCGTGAAGGGCGCTGGCGCGCTGCGCCCCCGGCTCCGGCGCCGGGCAGGATCCCAGCACACGCAATATAGCATGCGCCCCGCTCGGCAACCGGCGGCCGCCCCGAACCGGCGGCGGTCGTCCGTCAACGGTCGTCGAGGGGCCGCGCTGGGCGCGGCCCCGATCGTTCGCC